>NZ_QWFC01000007.1:0-147605 GCF_003576265.1 Pseudomonas sp. 91RF | reverse complement strand
CGTAGCTAGTAATGAGAAAACGGGCTCGACGGGTTCAACCGATCAGGTTGAGTAAAAGAGCAAACCCTGCAGTTGAAAACTGCAGGGCGTGGTGGCTTTTAACCTTGACTTGAGACCGGCTAATGGGAGTCCCCTTTATTACTTGATGTGCAGGCGCGCCAATATTCCGGTCTGCTTTTCTATAGAAAATTGGCATGATCGGAATTAGAGATGGCGTCATTTGCCAGTTCCTGCAGGCGGGTCAGTGTTTAACATCTTCTTACCCATTTGTTTGATCTTAAACCCGGAGATGTCATGAACGCTCAGACTGCATTGATTACAGGCGCCTCAAGCGGTATCGGGCTGGAGCTGGCGCGCATCCATGCAAGCAAGCGTGGCGATGTCGTCCTGGTTGCGCGTTCGCGCGACAAGCTGGAATCCATAAAAACGGATCTTCAGGCCAAGTACGGCGTCAAGGCGCACGTCATAGTGGAGGATCTGACCGATCCGGACGCAGCGAATCGTATCTTTGCCGTCACTGAGTCCTTGGGATTGTGCATCGATGTTCTGATTAACAACGCTGGCTTCGGAGGGCACGGAAAGTTTGTCGATCGCGATCTCGGTAATGATCAGGCCATGATGCAGGTGAACATGGTGGCGCTTACCGCCCTGACCCATCATTACCTTAAGGGAATGGTTTCGCGTCGAAGTGGGCAAATTTTGAATGTTTCATCGACCGCATCGTTCATGCCGGGACCGCTGCAGGCGGTGTACTACGCAACGAAGGCTTACGTTACTTCCTTTACTCAAGCTATCGCCGAGGAAGTAAAAGAGTACGGTGTGACTGCCACGGTATTGTGCCCGGGTGCGGTTGCGACCGGATTCGTCGCAGCGGGTGATTTGCAGGGTGTCGATATCTGGAAAAGCGCCAGGACGGCGGAATCCGTAGCACTCTGCGGTTATAGGGCCATGGAGCGCGGTAAGCTGGTTGCCTTTAATGAATGCAAGTTGCGAGTCTTGCTCGAATGGATCGTTCCTTTGCTTCCTCGCAGCACTGTGCTCAAAGTGTCGCGTCAGGCGATGGAAAAGACATCCTGAGAAAAGCCGGGGGTATCGCCTGTGCAAATCAGTGTTCCACCTTACCGATAATCCTGATCTGATTTCCAAGGGAAGTCGCGACAATGAAACAAGCAAGGCATTTTGCTGTACACCCGGGGTGGAAAGTGATCATTTCCGACTTGGAGTTAACAGCCGGGGACCTGCTGGCACTGGCCGAGTTACCCGCCGACTTGTTCAGCCGCAAGGATGCGACATTATCGCCGCCCGAGTATTTTCGACTGTTCCTGAGCCTTGAGCAGATGGTCGGCGAGTCGCAACTGCCTCTTCGACTTGGTGGCGCGATTTCGGTTGAAGCCTTCGATCCGTCTCTTTTTGCCTGCCTGTGCAGTCCGGATTTCAATGTCGCCCTCAATCGGCTTGCCGAGTACAAACGCCTCATTGGTCCTCTGGCACTGGAAGTCGCGGTTCGCGATACGCATACAGATGTTTTCATCGAATGTTATGGTTACGACGCTCCGTTGCCACGTAGCCTCTGTGCCATGGAGCTGGTTTTCCTTACTCGGTTGGCGCGTCTTGCCACACGGCGGGAAATTGTCCCATTAGAGGCAGAGTTGGTGGCGCCACCGAACCAGGCAAGGTCTTGCGAAGATTTCCTTGGCTGTCGCCTGCAACAAGGCAGCCGTAACCGGATTCGCTTCTCGGCAGAAGATGCTGCTCGTCCATTTTTGACGGAGAACCTCTCCATGTGGCAGTTCTTCGAACCTGAGCTGCAGATGAGACTTTCAATGCTGGAGACCGGAGCCAGCATCCGCGAACGGGTCAAAGGTGCGCTGCTCGACATGTTGCCGAGCGGTCGGAGCAACATTCAGGATGTTTCCCACCGTCTGGCGATGAGCAAGCGTTCACTGCAACGCCACCTGGCAGAGGTAGACCTGAGTTACCAGGACGTGCTCAACGACACGCGAAAAGACCTGGCATGTTATTACCTCTCTTGCTCGACCCTTTCTCCAGGAGAGATTTCTTTCTTGATTGGCTTCCAGGACGCCAACTCATTTCTGCGCGCCTTCAAGGGTTGGACGGGCATGACGCCGGGCGAATACCGAAGCCGGCACTCCCCATCAAGTCAGGAGGGTGAGCGTCTGGTATGTGTCGAAACGGGAGGGTTGCGCAAACCGCTGAAGGATGCGGAAACGATATAGAAATGGCGCTACAGAAAGCGCACTCGGGAAACGACACACCCTGAATAGTCAGGGCTTGGGTTGATGACTGGTTGCGCAACTTCGCAACAGGTACGACATGCATACCCGTTATTCAGCGTTGCAAAAATGGGGTTACCACAGACTTCATCGCCTGCCATTCGTCCAACGGAAGGCACTCACAGGTACTCAGGTTCTCTCACGTTCAAGCACGCAATCCCGCGCACTGATATGGAGAGGCATCATGGACATCGACGAAAATGCACCAGGCAACCAGTCGCAGCAGGCCGTGACACGCACGACCGACAACGAAACCGGGCATGACCCGAGGTACAAAAAGGCCGAAGTGCCATTGCCGCCCGATGACGAAGCACCGCTTGATGAAGACATGACGGACGTGGCAGCGACGAACTCTGTCTCTACAGAACAACCGGAACCCGGGAGCGGAGAAGGAGCCTGCAAGCCTGCGGCGTCTGACGTGTCTTACAGCCAGGACGTTGATGTAAAAGAGCCTCGCGGCATGCCTGCCAGCGATCCTGAATCGGGAGCCTGAAGCGGCCGGTATCCCGTTGGCGCGTCACTGAGGCGCCCATAACAGTTATGGAACGCTTCCTGATTGGTTCGGATTTTTCAGAACCCCAGAAACGACAAAGCCCCGAATAATCAGGGCTTTGTCGTATCAAATATGGCGGAGGCGATGGGATTCGAACTCATGGACCTGTTACAGTCGACGGTTTTCAAGACCGTTGCCTTAAACCACTCGGCCACACCTCCGTTGCGTTGCGGGCGCCATAATACCTGAATGAAACACACTGTCAAACTCTGTGCATGGCTTGTTACAGAGCGTCTGTTATCATCTTTGCGACTGAACGTTTCAAACCAACAGGAGTGTCGCCATGCGCGAACAGGATTACGCAGTTCACAACAGCGTGCAGGCTGAGCAGCTAGAGGTTAGCCGCGTCCTGCGCAACACATACGGCTTGCTGGCGCTCACCCTCGCTTTCAGCGGTGTGATGGCTTTCGTGGCCCAGCAGATGCGTGTCGGCTACCCGAATATTTTCGTGGTGCTGATCGGTTTCTACGGCTTGTTCTTCCTCACCAACAAACTCCGTGATTCGGCCTGGGGCCTGGTGTCGGCGTTTGCCCTGACCGGTTTCATGGGTTTCCTGCTCGGCCCGATCCTCAACCGTTACCTGGGCATGCAGGGCGGCGCTGAAGTGGTCAGCTCCGCGTTCGCGATGACTGCACTGGTGTTCGGTGGCCTGTCGGCCTACGTGCTGATCACCCGCAAGGACATGAGCTTCCTCGGTGGCTTCATCACCGCCGGTTTCTTCGTGTTGCTGGGTGCGACGCTGGCGAGCATGTTCTTCCAGATCAGCGGCCTGCAACTGGCGATCAGCGCAGGTTTCGTGCTGTTCTCGTCGGTCTGCATCCTGTTCCAGACCAGCGCCATCATCCACGGCGGCGAGCGCAACTACATCATGGCGACCATCAGCCTGTATGTATCGATCTACAACCTGTTCATCAGCCTGTTGCAGATCTTCGGCATCATGAGCCGCGACGACTGATCGCTACACCGCTATAAACAAGAAACCCGCGAAAGCGGGTTTTTTGTTGTCTGCAAAAACGTGATCAGTTGATGATCATGCTGCCATCGGCGTGCTGCTTGTAAATGGTGTAGGGCAACAGAAATGTATCCAGCACCCCGGAAACGGCGCCATCAACCACCAGCCCCAGAGACGGGTTCTTGTAGTTGAACGCATCGACGTCATCCGGTTTTTCGGCGTGCAGCATGCAGAAGTCGTACGTCACGCCGCTATAAATGCGCGGTACGGCACCACAGTAGGTTTTTTTCGCCTTCAACTGATCGACGTTCGTTTTATCGCTGAGCGCCACGGTCTGTATGGTTCCGCAACCTGTCAGCATCAATGCCGCCAGTATCACTACCTGAACTTTCATGCCGCGAATCCTTCGCTGGAAAAAAAGCAATCTACGCCGCTCACGCCATCGGCGGCAATCGTCGCTTGACAGGGGTCTTCTTGACGATCGCGGTGTTGGTTTCGGCCAGTGTATTGAGTCGATCGAGCAAGGTATCCAGCTGCTCCATCGAACGCACATGCAGACGGGCGATAAAACAATCCTCGCCGGTAACCTTGTCACACTCGGTGAACTCGGGAATCGACAAGATCTGCCGTTCCACTTCCTGCAACTGTCCCGGCAACGGCCGCACGCGGACAATCGCCTGCAACTGGTAACCGAAGCACTTCGGGTCGATCTCCACGGTATAGCCCTTGAGCACGCCGCGCTCTTCCAGCCGCCGCAAGCGCTCGGCCACGCTCGGTGAGGACAACCCGCTGATCTGCGCCAGGGCCTTGAGCGAACGGCGGGAGTCTTCCATCAAGGCTCCGATCAGGATCTGGTCGATATCGTCGGTCATACAAATAACTCCCGCATTAGGCGAATGACGCTAACTACCCTTGATAAAAAAGGCAGAAATCGAGTTTAGCCTGCTTTTTGCGCTGGAGAAGCTCCGGTCCCGCTTGGCATACTTTTGCCACACATTAAGGAGATTGATGATGGACAAAACAATCCGTCGCGGCTCATTCGAAATGACCGCTGCCATGCTGATATCCGGGACGATCGGCTGGTTTGTGCTGGTGTCCGGGCAACCGGTGCTGGATGTGGTGTTCTGGCGCTGCGTATTCGGTGCCGGGACGTTATTGCTGATTTGCGCCGCCTTCGGCTTCTTGCGCCCGGGCATTCTGACCCGTACGACGTTCCTGCTGGCCGTGCTCAGCGGCATGGCAATCGTCGGCAACTGGGTGCTGTTGTTCGCCTCCTATTCACGGGCCTCGATTGCCATCGGCACGGCGGTATACAACGTGCAGCCGTTCATGCTGGTGGGATTGGCGGCGCTGTTTCTGGGGGAGAAGATCACCCTGCAAAAGCTGTTCTGGCTGGCGATTTCGTTTATGGGAATGCTGGCCATCGTCAGTGCCCACGGCGGCCAAGGCGAGGGCGGCAATGATTACCTGATGGGCATCGCGCTGGCACTGGGGGCGGCGTTTCTGTACGCCATCGCCGCGTTGATCATCAAGCGACTGACTGGCACGCCGCCACACCTGATCGCGCTGATCCAGGTCTGCACTGGTGCGTTGCTGCTGGCACCGTTCGCCCACTTGAACGCGCTGCCACAGGCACCGAGTGCCTGGGCCAGTCTGGTCACGCTGGGCATCGTCCACACCGGTCTGATGTACGTGTTGCTCTACGGCGCGATCCAGAAACTGCCGACGGCACTGACCGGCGCACTGTCGTTCATCTATCCGATTGCGGCGATTTTTGTCGACTGGTTTGCCTTTGGCCATCAACTGCAGACCCTGCAATGGATCGGCGTAGCGGCAATCCTGCTGGCCGCCGCTGGAATGCAACAGGGCTGGGGTTTCAAGTCGCGACGGTTGGCGGCGCAGTAACCTCAAATGTTCCAGCGCGGCGCGGTTTTCGCCAGGCGCTGGCGCATCTCGCCGATGTTGGACGCCAGTTGCCGGGTCAGCAGCCGATAACCGTCCAACGGACTGTAAACCGGCGCGTCGAGGCTGGCATCCGGCAATTCCACCGGGCGCCCGAGGCGCTGAGTCGCACCGGTTTTCAAGGCCCGGGCCATGCCGATCAGTTGCACACGGATCTGCCGGTGCTCGGCCTTCAAGGCCGATTGCAGATGCGCCATCGCTTCAGGGTCGTTGGTGTCCGGCCGGGTATTGCCGAGGATTTCCAAGGTGCTGATGCACATGCGCAGGTTGCGCTGGATCGCGTCCAGTTCGGTCATCGAGACCTTCACCTCCTTGGACACCGACGGCATCAGCGAACGCAGTTGCACCATCACCGTGTTCAACCGGCCCATCAGTTTCAGATGTTCATCGGCGGAAACCGGCTCACCGCTGATGATCCGCCCGTACACCGTGGCGCAGTCGCGCAACGCATCGGCCAGGTTGTAGCGCCACGAATACACCGCGTACAGCGGCAGGGCGAAGGAAAAAGCCAGGGCCAGGGCGATACCGATCAGGATATCGACCCCGCGCCACAGCCCGTCGGTGATCGGGTTGTCGCCATGCCCGGCGACAATGAAGACGGTGATGGCCGAGAGCAGGGCGGTATAGCCACCCTTGCCGATGGCGTGATACGAGAAGAATCCGCACACCACCGCCATCGCGAAATAGGTCAGCCACGGCATCCCCAGCCACGCCTGTTGCGCCACCAGCAACAGACCGACGCCGGCACCGATCAAGGTGCCGGTGGCGCGTTCGGCGGCCTTCTTGCCGATGTTGCCGTGGTGCTGCAAGCCGCCGATCACTACCAGCATGGTCACCGACGCCCATTCGCCGTGGGGCAGGTTGATGCCGGTGGTCAGCAGGATTGTCGCCAGCAACCCCAGTGCCACCCGCACCGCATGAATCAACCGCGCGTGCCGGTAACGACGGTACGGGTCCAGCAGCGGCCGCAGAATCCGCCGCAACAGCGGCGGCCAGCGGTGAGGGCTGAAAGTGCTCAGCGGTGATTCCTCCTCAGAAGATGTAATCGGTGGCGATGAAGTTCGAATCGCGTCCGCGAATGATTTCGCTGATCAGATCCTTGTTGGGTTCCTGGAACTTGGTCGCCACCAGCGTACGGATCGAAAACACCCGCAGCGCATCGTGTACCGACAGCGTGCCCTCGGCGGAGTTCTTGCGCCCGTTGAACGGGTAGGTGTCCGGGCCACGCTGGCACTGGGCATTGAGGTTGATCCGCCCGACCTGGTTGGCGAAGGTGTCGACCAAACGGCCGACCGCTACCGGGTTGGTGCCGAAGATGCTCAGTTGCTGGCCGAAGTCCGACTCCAGTACGTAGTCGATCACGGTATCGAGGTGACGGTACGGCACGATCGGCACCACCGGGCCGAACTGTTCTTCCTGATACACGCGCATCTGCGGCGTCACCGGGTACAGCACCGCCGGATAGAAGAACGATTCCCGCGACTCGCCGCCATTCGGGTTGACCACCTGAGCGCCTTTGCTCTGGGCATCGGCCACCAGACCATGCAAGTAATCGACCTTGCCCGACTCCGGCAGCGGCGTCAGCGACACACCGCTGTCCCACGGCATGCCCGGTTTGAGGCTGGCCAGTTTGGCGTTGAATTTCTCGATGAAGCTTTCGACCACGTCTTCATGCACGAAGAGGATTTTCAACGCAGTGCAGCGCTGGCCGTTGAACGACAGGGAGCCGGTGACCGCTTCGCTGACCGCGTTGTCCAGATCCACCTCGGGCAGCACGATGCCGGGGTTCTTCGCATCCAGCCCCAGCGCGGCGCGCAAACGGTGTGGTTTCGGGTGCAGTTTCTTCAGGTCGCTGGCGGCCTTGTTGGTGCCGATGAACGCGAAGATGTCGATCTTGCCGCTGGCCATCAGTGCACTGACGGTCTCGCGGCCGCTGCCGTAGATCACGTTGATCACGCCGGTCGGGAAGCTGTCGCGGAAAGCCTCAAGCAGTGGACGGATCAGCAGCACGCCGAGCTTGGCCGGTTTGAACACCACGGTGTTGCCCATGATCAGCGCCGGAATCAGCGTGGTGAAGGTTTCGTTCAACGGATAGTTGTAAGGCCCCATGCACAGCGCCACGCCAAGCGGTACGCGGCGGATCTGGCCGAGGGTGTCCTGTTCCAGCTCGAAACGGCTGGAGCGGCGGTCGAGTTCTTTCAGCGCATTGATGGTGTCGACGATGTAGTCGCAGGTGCGGTCGAACTCTTTTTCCGAGTCCTTGAGGTTCTTGCCGATTTCCCACATCAGCAGTTTCACCACGGCGTCGCGCTGTTGGCGCATGCGTCCGAGGAAGGCTTCGACGTGCTGGATACGTTCGGCCACGCGCATGGTCGGCCACAGGCCCTGGCCCCGGTCATAGGCGCGGACGGCGGCGTCGAGGGCGGTGAGGGCGGTGTCGGCGTCCAGCAGCGGCGTGCTGCCGAGGATCACTTGTTCATCGCCGTTTTCGCCATGCAGATAGACCGGGCTGCGCACGGTGGCGAGCGGGCCGTTCCAACGGCGCAACTCGCCATCGACCAGGTATTCGCGTTGTTCGACCTGACCGTCGAGGCGATATCTTTCCGGGATGTCGCTGACAGAAGGGAACAGATTGCCAAGGATGTTTGCTGTGGTCATGTCGCTACCCTGCTTGCCAATTGAAAAGTCTGTACAGGTTATACGCCTGAATGCGCCGAAATTTAAACCCGCAAATGTCACGCGAATGTCACGCAAAGGCGCAGGGCAGAGGGCTCAGCAGGATTCCCACCGTTTAGCCGATGCCGAGCCGCATCCTGGCTGTCCCCGGATGCCCCCTTCGCTGGCCCGCAATGCCCTCAACTCGCCGCAGTCGCTGCCTTAAGGTGTGATCACAACAATAAGTGGCACCCCACGCGAGGATCGTTATGCGGGCATCCCGAATCATGTTGCCGCTGATGCTGGCCGCTGCACTGGCCGGCTGTGGCGAAGACCCCAAACCCCCGGCCAGCACCAACAACGCCATTCCCAAAGACCCGGCGCTGGCGCAGATCTACGCCAACAGCTGCCAGCTCTGTCACGCCAACCCCGCCGCGAATGCGCCGCTGACCGGCGACCGCAAGGCCTGGGAACCACGCATCCAGCAGGGCGCGGACACGCTGCTCGACCACGCCATCAACGGCTACAACGGCATGCCGCCGATGGGCCAGTGCGTCGAATGCTCGGAAGAACAATTCCTTCAGTTGATCGGCTTCATGGCCGATCAGCCGCTGCCACAATAAGGGTGCGCGCATGACGATGGATCTGACTCGACGTCAGCTGTTGCAACGGGCAAGCATCGTCGGCGCTTTCAGTGCGCTGGCGACGAATCCGGCCTTGGGCCAATTGATGCGCGCGCCCCGGTTGATCCCGTGGCGCAACTGGTCGGGCGGCCAGAGTTGCCTGCCGGCGGCGCGGGTGGCGCCCAAGAACCTGGATGAACTGACGGCAGTGATCCGGCAGGCACCGGGCAAGATTCGCCCGGTCGGCTCGGCGCATTCCTTCAGTGCGCTGGTGCCCACCGACGGCACTCTGCTGTCGCTGAGCTACTTCAACGGTCTGCTCGATCACGACCCGAAAACCCTGCAAGCCGAATTCGCCGCCGGCACACCGATGTCGCGTATGGGCGTACCGCTCAAGAACGTCGGCCAGGCCCTGCAGAACATGGCCGACATCGACTATCAGACCCTCGCCGGAGCGATTTCCACCTCGACTCACGGCACCGGCAAAACCTTTCAGTCCTATTCCGCCCACGTCTGCGGCATGCAACTGGTGACCGCCAGCGGCGAGGTGCTGGATTGTGACAGCCAGCGTCATCCCGAAGTGTTCAACGCCGCCCGGGTGTCCCTCGGCGCATTGGGTGTGGCCACCAAAATCCGCCTGCAAAACCGCCCGGCCTACCGTCTGCGCGAACGCCAATGGATCGCCAAGACCGAAGAACTGCTGGAAGACATCGACAAGAACACATCGGAAAACCAGCACTGGGAAATGCTCGTCGTCACCCATTCCGACTACGCCTTGTCCATCGCTCTCAACGAAACCACCGACCCGGCCACGCCGCCGATCCCGCCCGAAGAGGAGGGCGGCAACGAGTTCGTGACCCTGATCGAGAAGATCGACAAGTACGGCAGCGACTTCCCGGGTCTGCGCAGTTCGCTGCTCAACAGCCTGCGGCATCTGGCGAGTTTCGAGGATCGGGTGGGCGACTCGTTCGACATCTACGCCAACGTGCGCACCGTGCGCTTCAACGAGATGGAATACTCGGTACCCGCCGAACATGGCCCGGCGTGCCTGCGCGAGATTCTCAAACTGATCCGCGACAAGGACCTGCGCACCTGGTTTCCCATCGAGTATCGCTACGTCAAGGCCGACGACATTCCTTTGAGCATGTTCGAGGGCCGCGACAGCTGCTCGATCTCGGTCCACCAGCATTATCAGATGGATCATCACAACTTCTTCGCCGCCGTCGAGCCGATCTTCTGGAAGTACAACGGCCGCCCGCACTGGGGCAAGTTGCACACGCTCAATGCCCGGACCTTGCAGACGTTGTACCCGCGCTGGCAGGAATTCATTCAGGTACGCCAGGCGCTGGACCCGAGCGGCAAGTTTCTCAACGGGCATCTGTCATCGATTCTGGGGGTGAGCTGATGGCGGTCAATCGACGCAATTTCGTGCTCGGGACCTTGGGTGTCGGCGCTTTGCTGGTGGGCGTTGGCGCATGGCTGCGGCCGGGGGATCGCGGCGGGCCTTACAGTGAATATTTCCGGGCGCTGAACAACGAGCTCAAGACCAAAGGCCCGATGCGACCGGTGTTGTTGATCGATCTGGATCGCCTCGACCACAACATCGACGTCGTGATGGGGTCGGTGAAACGCAGCGGCAAACACCTGCGACTGGTGGAGAAATCGCTGCCGTCGCCGGGGCTGCTCAGCTACATAGGCCAACGGGCCGGGACGCAACGGTTGATGTCGTTTCATCAGCCGTTTCTCAATCACGATGCGCAGGTCTATCCGCAGTCCGACATCCTGCTTGGCAAGCCGTTGCCGGTCCGTTCTGCCGAGCTGTTCTACCAGACCCACAAAGGCCCGTTCGACCCGGCGAAGCAACTGCAATGGCTGATCGACAACCCCGAGCGTCTGCAGCAATACCTCGAGCTGGCCCAAGGACTGGGCACCCGGATGCGGATCAACATCGAACTGGACGTCGGCCTGCACCGGGGCGGCGTCAGCGATCTGAACGTGCTCGGGCAGATGCTCGCGCTGATCGCCGCCAACCCGCAGCACCTGGAGTTCGCCGGGTTCATGGGTTACGACCCGTTCGTGGGCATGGGCGTGCCGGGAGTTCTCGGTTCACCCGAGGAACTGTTCGCCAAGGTGATGGTGATTTATCAGCGCTTCGTCGACTTTACTCGGCAGCAATATCCGGCGCTCTGGCATGACGGCTTGTGCCTGAACACCGCCGGCAGCCCGAGTTATCGCATGCATGAAAACGAAACCCTGAGCAGTGAAGTGTCGGTGGGCACGGCGATGCTCAAGCCGACTCATTACGATTTGCCGTCACTGGTGGAGCATGTGCCTGCCACGTACATCGCCACGCCGGTATTGAAAAGCACGGGTGCAGTGAATATTCCGGCGCTGGATGACAAGTCGAAACTGTTTTCGTGGTGGGACGCCAACCAGCGCCAGACCTTTTTCATCTACGGCGGCAACTGGATGGCCGAATTCGAATCGCCGCCGGGGCTGCAGAGCAATGGGGTTTACGGGCGCAGTTCGAATCAGGAGATGGTCAACGGTTCGAATGCCGTGGGGCTGACGGTGGAGGATCAAGTCTTTCTGCGGCCGACCCAGACCGAAGCAGTGTTGCTGCAGTTTGGTGATTTGCTGGCGGTGCGTGGCGGCAAGATCGTCGATACCTGGCCGGTTTATTCCTGACGTTAAATCACGACGAAAGCCTGTGGGAACCAGCCAGTTCCCACAGGTTTTTTTATGCCCGCCGTTTCCCGATCAAATTCTGTAATGAAGCTTTTATGACAAAAGTTCGGTAGCACATCGCCAGTCCGGTCATGCCTATGTAACGCGCTTGAGGGGCCCTTTGGGCGCTTTTCACAAGCCGAGGCGGGACGCCGGGAGTGAGGCAATGGGGACTATGGAACGCTACTCGAAAGTGGGCATGCAGGAACTCGATCAACGCCTGTCGAAGATCGTCGAAGCCGCGCGCAAGAAGCCGGTTTCGGTGTATCGCTACGGCGCGCCGTGGGTCTGGATCGTGTCGCAGGATGACTGGCAGGGCGCCTTGAAAGAGGTTTCCAGCTACATTCCGCCGGGTCATTCGCTGGTGCTGCTGCGCCCGCAGATCGACGACCTGTTCGACGCCCACGCCGATCTCCTGCACGAGCTCAACGCCCAGCCCGGCATGCTGATCCCGGCGCAAACGGTCATGCACATCCTGCTCCTGCAACTGTTGTATTCGGTGCCGAGCGAGCAGCAGCTGTTCGAGCAACTCAATTACAACCTGCTGTTTCGCTGGTTCGTCGGCCTGGGCCTGAACCAGAAAGTCTGGAGCTACAACGTCCTCAGTCGCGACATCGCCACGCTGCTCAACGAGCCCCGTGCGGTGCTGCTCATTCAGAAAATCATTGGCGAAGTGTTCTGCGGTGCCTTGCTGCAAATGCCCGAGTTCTCCTTGAACTTCGCGCTGCTGCACACCTGGCTCGGCAAACACGCCTGCGCCCCGCACGTCAGCAACTGACGGCGGCCAGCAACCGACGCAATACACAGGGCGCCGAGACGCCAACAGGTCATCGCGAATTTCAGGGGGTAGTGTGGAGCAGATTTTCACGTCACGGCTGGCGCTGTGGGGCTGGCTGCTGGTGACGGCCGGCGTGCAGCCGGCGTTCGCCGAGGAGGCCGCAAACGCAGGTGCGCAGCGTCTGGTGGACGTCAACGAATACTTCGTGCGCGGCAACACCGTGCTCGATGCGCGGGCCATCGAAGAAGCGGTGTACCCGTTCCTCGGCCCGCAAAAAGCCCTGAGCGACATCGAAGGCGCGCGGGACGCCTTGCAGAAGGTCTATCAGGAACGCGGCTACCAGTCGGTATTCGTCGAACTGCCGGAGCAGGCAGTGGCCGACGGCATCGTCTATCTGCAAGTCAGCGAGACCAAGGTCGGCCGGGTGCGGGTGGTCGGCGCCAAACACTATTCGCCGCTGGACATCCGCGACAACGTCCCGGCGCTGAAGGAAGGCGAGGTGCCGGACTTCGCCAAGGTCCAGGGTGAACTGGCGCAACTCAACAAGACCCCGGGCCGGCAGGTGATGCCGCTGGTGCGCGAAGGTCAGCGCCCCGGCACCATGGACGTGGATCTGCAGGTCGAGGACCAGAACCCGTGGACCGCCAGCGTCGGCCTCAACAACGACTACAGCGCCGACACCGAAAAGCTCCGCGCCGTCACCAGCCTCGGTTACAACAACCTCTGGCAACTCGGCCACAGCATCAACCTGACCTACTTCACCGCGCCGCAGGACACCGACAACGCCAAGGTCTGGTCCGGCTCGTACACCGCGCCGCTGACCGACCGCTGGAGCGTGCAGTTCTCCGGTTACCAGTCCGACAGCAACGTCGCCACCATCGGCGGCAGCAACGTGCTCGGCAAGGGCCATTCCTACGGTGTGTCGGCGATCTACACCATCCCGTCCAGCGGCAGTTGGTCGAACTCGCTGTCGGCCGGCATCGACTTCAAGGACTTCGACGAACGCCTGACCCTGTCCGGTGAGAGCGACAAGGTGCCGCTGAAGTACGCGCCGTTCACCTTCGCCTACAACGGCTATCGCTACACCGAAAAAAGCCAGCTCGGCCTCGGCCTGAGCTTCGTTGCGGCTACCCGCAGCATCTTCGGTTACGGCAGCTCCGACGAAGAATTCGACTACAAACGCTACCGCGCCAAGCCGAGTTTTGCCGTGCTCAAGGGCGATACCAGTTTCACCTGGACCTTCGACAACGACTGGCAGAGCGCGAGCAAAGCCGCGTTCCAGCTGGCGTCGGGGCCATTGGTTTCCAACGAACAATTCTCTGCCGGCGGCGCGACTTCGGTACGCGGTTATCTGGCCGCCGAACGCACCGGCGATGACGGCGTATTGCTCAGCCAGGAAGTCCGCACACCGTCGCTGGCCAGGTACGCCGGCACCTGGATGCAGGACTGGCGCTTCTACGCCTTCGCCGAAGGCGCGCAACTGTACCTGCGCGACGAACTGCCGGACCAGGACGCCAGTTACGCCCTGGCCAGTGTCGGCCTCGGCACCCGCGCCAGCCTGAGCAAATGGCTGTCCGGCAGCGTCGACTGGGGCTACCCGCTACTCGAAGGGCCGAACACCTCGAAACAGGAATCGCGCCTGCACTTCAACCTACAGGCCACTTTCTAACAAGGAGCACTTTCCATGCAGCGCCTATTCCTTTCGTTGTTGATCTGCCTGGGCTTCGTGCTCCCGGCCACGGCTCAGGCCTGGTGGCAGGACGACTGGCACTACCGCAAACAGATCGCCGTCGACACCACGCCGCAAGGCGCCGGGATCAATCAGGCCCTCGGCCGCACCGCGCTGCTGGTGCGCCTGCACACCGGCAACTTCACCTTTGACGGCGTGAAAGAGGACGGCTCGGACCTGCGCTTTGTCGCCGCCGACGACAAGACCGTGCTCAACCACCAGATCGAAAGCTTCGACGCGCTGATGGGCATGGCGCTGATCTGGGTCGATGTGCCGAATGTCGAGGGCGGCCAGCGTCAGGACATCTGGATGTACTACGGCAACCAGAAAGCGCCGGCCACCGGCAACGGCCAGTTGACGTTCGATCCGAATTACACCGCGCTCTATCACTTCGATGGCGCCACCGGCACCCCGGCGAAAGACACCACCGCCTACGGCAACACCGCGCAGAGCGCCACCGGCGCCGCGATTGACGGCGTAGTGGGGCGGGCCTTGCAGTTCAGCGGTCAGCCGTTGCTGTTGCCGGCTAGTCCGTCGTTGCAGCACAACGCTGGCAGCGTCTTCACCTTCAGTGCCTGGCTGCGACTGGATCAGGCGAATGGCGAACAACTGATCCTGGCCCGCCGCGAAGGCACCAACAGCCTGCTGGTCGGTGTGAACCAAGGTGTACCGTTCGTGGAAATCGACGGCCAGCGTGCCGTGGCCACACAACCGCTGAATCCGGGCCAATGGCAGCACGTCGCACTGACCGCTGAAGGTTCGAAAGTGACGCTGTACATCAACGGTCGTGAAGGTGCGACGCTGGCTCAAGCGATGCCGGCGTTCAATTCGGTCATGGCCATCGGCGCCGACCTGCACGAAGGTCCTTTCCAGCCGTTCGTGGGCGCCATCGACGAACTGCGCCTGTCGAAAGTCGCCCGTCCGGCACCGCTGTTGCTGGCCGACGCCACTTCCCAGGGCGCCGAGTCGAAACTGGTCGCCTATGGCGTCGATGAAGAACAGTCCGGTTTCGGTTTCGGCAGCCTCGGTTTCCTGCTCAACGCGGTGCCGGTAGACGCCTGGGTGATCATCGCGGTGCTGGTGCTGATGATGTTCCAGTCGTGGATCATCATGCTGCGCAAGAACCGCACCCTCAGCCGCGTGACGGCTGCCAACGAAGATTTCCGCGTGCAGTTCGCCAAGGTCGGCACTCGCCTGGAAATGTTCGCCGACGACACCCAACTCGCCCAGCGTTTACAGCACTCGCCGCTGTGGCGCTTGTACCAAGTGGCGGTGAAAGAGATCCGCACCCGCCGCGAACAGGGCGCCGATACCTCGTCGGTTTCTGCAGCGACCATCGAAGCGATCCGCTGCTCCATGGACGGTGTACGCACCCGGGAAAACCAGCAGCTCAGCTCGAAACTCTCGACCCTGTCCAACGCCATCGCCGGCGGCCCGTATATCGGCCTGCTCGGCACCGTGCTGGGGATCATGGTGGTGTTCCTCGGCACTGCCATGGCCGGCGACGTCAATATCAACGCCATCGCCCCGGGTATGGCCGCAGCCTTGCTGGCCACGGCCATGGGCCTGTTCGTCGCGATACCGGCGCTGTTTGGCTACAACCGCCTGATCACCCGCAACAAGGAAGTCAGCGCCGACATGCGCGTGTTCGTCGACGAGTTCATCACCCGTCTGGCGGAGATGCACGGCGAAGGCCAGTCCAGTGAAGCGGCGCATCAGCGCGGTCATCACGCCAACCACTCCGTACCGGCCTGAGGAGCACTGACATGGCGTCCGTAAATGCCTCCCACGACGATGATGAAGATGCAGCGGTGGACAGCATCAACATCACGCCACTGGTGGACGTGCTGATGGTGGTGCTGGTGATGTTCATCCTCACCGCCACCGCGCAGGTCTCCGGGATCCAGATCAACCTGCCCAAGGCCAGCGCCGCAGTGTCGCTGTCCGAGGCCAAGACCAAGGCGATTTCGGTCAACGACGGCGGCCAGGTGTTCCTCGACGCCTACCCGGTGACCCTGCCGGAGCTGGAAGAACGCCTGCGCATCGAGAAAGCGCAGAACCCGGACTTCCCGGTGATCGTGCGCGGCGACGCCACGGTGCAATACCAGAAGGTCATCGAAGTGCTGGATCTGTTGCGCCGGCTCGAACTGTCCCAGGTCGGTCTCGTCACCGGCAAACCGACGCAGGGCTGAGTCATGACTGCACAGATGCCAATCGAACCGCTGCCGGTGAAGAAGTCGCCAGTGCGCTATGTGAAGTGGGGCGTCGGGCTGATCCTCGGCGCACTTGCCGCGTGGTTCCTGTGGCAGTGGGCCAACGACATGAGCGGCATCCGCCGGGAAGCGCCGAAAGTGCCGACGATCATTCCGTTGCCGCCACCGCCACCTCCGCCGCCGGAAAAACCGCCGGAGCCGGAAACCCCGGTGGAAGAAAAAGTCGTCGAGCCGGAGCCGACGCCCGAGCCACAGGAAGTGAAACCCGAGGAAGAAGCGCCGCCATCGCCGGCGGACGACCTGGCCAACCCGATGCAAATGGACGGCGACGCCCAGAGCGGCAACGACGCCTTCAACATCGGCGCGGGCAAGGGCGGCGGCATGGCCGGCGCCGGTGGTGGGCGTGTGGGCAACGGCACCTACAGCCAGTTCCTCGCGTTCACTTTTCAGAAGCTGCTTCGGGAGAACCCGGACCTGCGCAACCTCGCGTTCTCGCTGCAGGCCGATGTGTGGCTGAGCGGCGTCGGCGAGATCACCCGGGTCGAACTGGTCAAGTCCAGCGGCAACCCCGAGATCGACAGTCAGGTGCTGGCCGCGTTGCGTAACGCGCCCCACCTGAGCGAACGGCCACCGGCCTCCATCACCTTGCCTGTGCGCATGTCCCTGCAAGGGCGGCGTCCGGGTTAACCGAATTCATAAAGCTGTATGAAAAGGAGTTGTGTGCAGATGATTTCCAACGTGAATCGATTGTCCCTGGCGGTCGGCATGGTCATCGCGACCCTGGTCGGTCAGGCCGCGGCAGCGCCTGCGCCCTCGGAGAACGCCACGATCAATCTGATCCGCTTGCTGGTCGAGCAGGGCATTCTGAAACAGGACAAGGCCGACGCTTTGATCGCCCAGGCCCAGAACGAAGCGGCCCAGGCCAAACAGGCTGCGGCATCCACTGCCGTAGCGGCGGGGCCGGTCGCCGCACCGGGCGATGTGCGGGTGCAATACGTGCCGGCCGCGGTGCGCGACCAGATCCGCGATCAGGTCAAGGCTGAAGTCATGGCCACCGCCAAGCAGGAAAACTGGGCCGCGCCCAACACCTTCCCGGACTGGCCTTCGCGCATCAGCTTCGACGGCGACATTCGCCTGCGTGACGAATCGCGTTACTACTCCGGCAGCAACAGCAACGAAATCGTCGACTTCGCACGGCTCAACAACAACGGCCCGTACGACGTGAACCCCAACAGCAGCACCGCGTTGCCGCCGTTGCTCAACACCCGTGAAGACCGCACCAACCTGTTCCGCCTGCGTGCGCGGCTGGGCATGAAGGCGCAGATTTCGCCCGAATGGACTGCCGGCATCCGCATCGGCACCGGCTCGGACAACAACCCGGTGTCGACCACCCAGAGCCTCGGCGGCGGTTTTGCCAAAAAGGACATCTGGCTCGATCAGGGTTACCTGACCTGGAAGCCGTCGGATGAACTGACCCTGACCGGT
Source organism: Pseudomonas sp. 91RF (assembly GCF_003576265.1). Taxonomy (NCBI): domain Bacteria; kingdom Pseudomonadati; phylum Pseudomonadota; class Gammaproteobacteria; order Pseudomonadales; family Pseudomonadaceae; genus Pseudomonas; species Pseudomonas sp. 91RF. The sequence goes on along the minus strand of NZ_QWFC01000007.1, from coordinate 129,634 downwards.
GGCCGCTTCGGCAACCCGTTCATGTCCACCGACATGCTGTATTCCAACGACCTGAATTTCGATGGTGTGGCGGCGATTTTCGACCACAAACTGAGCCGCGATTGGGGCGTGTTCGGCACCGTCGGTGCGTTCCCGGTGGATTACACCAGCGACACCACCACCAGCAACGGCTTCGACAAGGAAGAAAGCGACAACAAGTGGCTGTACGGCGCGCAGGTCGGCGCCAAGTGGGCGATCAACAGCAACAACCGCCTGAAAGGCGCGTTGGCCTACTACCGCTTCGAAGACATTCAGGGCCAGCGTTCCAGCCCTTGCGAGCCGTGGGCCGGCGCGCCGGGCTGCGACAGCGACGGCACCCGCGCGGCGTTCATGCAAAAGGGCAACAGCGTGTTCCTGCTGCGCGACATCACGCCGAACCCGCTCAACCCGAGCACCACGCCACAGCCGCAATTCGTCGGCCTGGCGTCGGAGTTCAACCTGCTGGACCTGAACCTGGTCTGGGACGCCGACCTGCCTGCCGACTTCAAACTGCGCAGCCAGGGCAACTACATCCACAACCTCGGCTACGACGAAGGCGACATGCGCAAGCGTTCGGCCGGGCAACTGGTCAACAACCTCGACAGCAGCGGCAACATCGAAAGCGGCGCCAATGCGTGGATGGTGCAGTTCACCCTCGGCAACGCGCTGGACCTGAAGAAACAGGGCGACTGGAACCTGTTCGCCGGCTACAAGTACATCCAGCCGGATGCCTTGCCGGACGGCTTCAACGACTCGTCGTTCCACCTCGGCGGCACCAACGCCAAGGGCTACATCCTCGGGGGCAACTACGGTCTGGCGAAGAACGTCTACGCCACCGGCCGCTGGATGAGCACCGAGGCGGTGTATGGCGCGCCGTTCGACATCGACGTCTTGCAGCTCGAGATCAACACGCGCTTCTAAGGCGCCGGGAGAGGGTTATGAAAATCCGCTTTTTATGGCTTGGACTCGGGATGTTGATCGCCACCGGGGCGAGCGCCGAAGGCATGGAGGAGCGCCTGCGCACGCAATTGCGCAGCACCACCCAGCAGCTGCAAGCCCTGCAGAGTCAACAGGCTCAGGCCAGCGCCGCGCAACTGGCGGCGCAGAACGAAGCCAAGGCAGCACAGGCGCAGATCAAGCAATTGACTGCCGAACTGGCCAAGGCCAAAGGCCTCGCCGAGCAACTGGCCGGGCAGCAGCAGAGCCTGCACAGCCAGGCCCAGGCGCAGGTGGCGGCCAGCAACGAACAGACCGGCAAGTTCAAGAAGGCCTATGACGAGCTGTTGGTCATGGCCCGTGCCAAAGAGGCAGAACGGTCTAAGCTTCAAGCGCAATTGGCCGAACGTGACACACAAGTGCAGCAATGTTCGGTCAAGAATCAGCAAATGTACGGCGTGGCCAAGCAGATCCTCACCGCCTACGAAAACATCGATGTGGCCGAGGTGATGAAGATCCGCCAGCCCTTCGCCGGCAGCGCCCGGGTCAAGTTCGATGAACTGGCTCAGGGCTTCGGCGATGACCTGTACAAGACACAATTCGATGCGCCGCAAGCCGCGATCGCGCACTGATTAAAAGACTCATAGACAAGGAAGAAGTAATGACTCAATTGATCTCCCACGTATCCCCGCAATCCCTGACCGACGTACTGCAAGCCGCCGGTTACCGCGTCAACCAGACCGAACAGAACGGTATCGTCCAGTTGCTCAGCGCCAGTCAGGGCATCGGTTACGCGGTGCGTTTCGGCAACCCGGCGGTGGTGGAGCAGGGCAGCTACGTCGACTTCACCTTCAGCTGCGCCTTGCGCGTGCAGGGTGAGTTGCCGGCCGGTGTGGCCGAGCAGTGGAACGCGACCCGTCGCTTTGCCCGGTTGTCGTTGCAGGGCGAATTTCTGGTGATGGAAATGGACGTGGTGGTGGCCGCTGGCGTGAGCAGCGATTACCTGCGCGGCAACCTGGAACTGTGGGATCGCCTGCTTCAGGAGTTCATCGTGTACCTGCGTGATTTCACCCAGAACGCTGCTGCCGCTCAGGCACCAAAGGTTGAGCCAGAGGAAGTCGCGCTGTGACAAAACCTGCCATGGTAATCAGCGCCGCTGCGGTGGCGCTGTTGGTGGTGGCCGTGGCGCTGGTGGTGCGGCCGGGCAATGACCCGGTCGCCGCCCAGCAACCGGCGCCGGTCGTGGGCGCCAGTGCCGGGCCGGCGGTGGCGCGACTGGGCAATCAGCAGGTCACGCCGGAGGAATTGCAGGCGTTGCTGGCGGCTGTTCCACCACAGACTCGCGAACAACTGCGCGGCAATCGCGAGGCGCTGGAGCGCTGGATACGTTCACGCCTGGCCGAAAAAGCCGTGCTGGAACAGGCCGATGCCCAAGGCTGGGCGCAGCGTCCGGACGTGGTGCGGCAAACCCGCGCGGCCACCGAACAGATCGTGTTCCGCGACTATTTGCAGTCGGTGAGTAAAGTGCCGGCGGATTACCCGAGCGCTGCCGAGTTGCAGCAGGCCTATGACGCAGGCAAGGCCAACTGGCAGACGCCGGCGCTGTATCGGGTGAGCCAGATTTTCCTCGGGGTGAACGAGCCGCAGAATCTTGAAGCTGTGCGCAAGCAGGCGGTGGATCTGAGCAAGAAGGCGCAGGCAACCCCGGCGGAGTTTGCAGCACTGGCCAAAGAGTTTTCTCAGGACCGGCTGACTGCCGAGCGCGGTGGTGATACGGGCCTGCAACCGTTGCAGCAACTGGTGCCGGAAGTGCGTGGCGCCGTGGCGCGGCTCAAGGTCGGCGCGGTCTCCGATCCCGTTCAAAGCAGCGCCGGTTTCCACGTGATCAAACTCACCGAACAACAACCGGCCCGTACCGCGACCCTTGACGAATTGCGTGACCAACTGACTCAGGCCTTGCGGGCACAGCGTCAGGAACAGATCGCCCAGGCGTATCTGGACGGCATGCTCAACACCGCGACGCTGAGCATCGACGGGGCCGAGCTCAACAAGGTGCTGGAGGAAAAGCTGTAATTCAGATTCACCACTGAACCCCTGTGGGAGCGAGCCTGCTCCGGGCGGCGCTCCGACGAAAGCGTCTGCACATTCAACACTTGCGGTGACTGAAACGCCGCCTTCGCGAGCAGGCTCGCTCCCACATGGGGATGTGTGGAATTCATAAATACAAAGATCGACAGGGAGTCATCGATGTCATTCACCGAACCCGCAGGACGACAGGGCAGCCCCGATTTTCGCTGGCCGCAGGAAAAGGCCGAACCCTGGCTGGCGCAGGTTGCGAAGATCGAGGGCGAGATCGCGCAATACTTTCTGGTCAGCGCCCGTTGCGGTTGTTTCATGCAGGCCGCCCGCAGCCTCAACGTGCGCTCGACCCTGCTGCGCAAGCAACTGGCGCAACTCGAACAGCAACTGCAATGCGCGCTGTTCAGCTTCCAGGGCAGTGCCTTGACCCTGACCCGCGAAGGCCAGCAATTACAGGCGCAACTGGTTGCCCTGGCCCACGAACGCAAACTCCCTGTGATCGAGCAACCCCTGATCAGGCTGGCGGTCGCCGAATCAATCCTGCACGACATCCTCGGCCGCGACCTCATCGCACTGCTGCGCCGCAACGCCAGCGTGCGCCTGGAGATCATCGCCCTCGACAGCGAACTGGCCCTGCGCGCGGTCAGTGCCGACATCGTGCTGTGGCTCGCCCACGGCGACACCCCGCACCCCGGCCCGACATTCGCCACCAGCGAACCGCAACGTCTGGCGCAGCTGGAATATCAGCCGCACATTGCCAAACGCTACTCCCGCGTGACTGCACGCCCGGAAAGTCCCGATGATCTTGCCGATTTCATGCTGGTGCAATGGCAGCATGATCGGCAGATCGACAGCTTCCGGCCGTGGAACAATCTGGTCGAGCAACGTCTGGCTGGCGTGGTGCAGATGCAGTCCTACGAGTTAATGCTGGAGATGATCCGGTGCAGCGCGTGCATTGGTTTGCTGCCGATGTACATGAGCCGGTTTGATCGCGGGTTGGTGGCGTTGCCGGGGTTGTTTGAGGAGGCGATGCGATTGCAGGTGTGGTTGGCGGTTAATTCCGCATCGCGGGATGTGGCTGAAGTGCAGACGTTGGTTGAGTTGATTCAGAGAACGTTCAATGAGCGGCAGGAGTGGTTTGAATAACCGCTTAAAAAGGACGGACTTAATTCAATAAATTCGTCCCCTTTTTTCAGAGCGTGGGAACGATCTAACGAAAACGGCCCATGCAGGGCCGTTTTGGTTTAAGCACTCAGGGCCGAGGTTCAGCCGCCACATCCAGATTATCCAGCACCCGATTCACGGCCAGTTCCCCCAGCATGATCAACTGCGCAATCCCCAACAGCACATGCCGCTGTGGAGTGTCGATCATCCCGGCGAAATCGCTGGCCATGGTTTTGGCCGAGGTCAGGGTTTCGCAGGCGTCGGCCAGCAGTTCTTCATTGGGGATGCCGGGAGCGATGAGGTAGCGGGTGTTGGGTTTGAGCATCGGTTTTCTGGGGTGGAACGGGTTGAGGTAGTGATCGAGGGCGCGCTCGGCGGCTTCGTGGAATTTCTTGGAATCGAGGGTTTCGTAGGGCGAGGTCGGGTCGGTTTCGGGTGGGTTTGGTGTTGGTTTGATCATTGTGAAGCTCCTTGAGAAATGGAGCCGTCATCCACCGCTGCTAAACGAATGAGGTGGCGGCTGTACGCGGGTTAGCAGACCAGGCTCAAGGATCCCGGCGCACCGAAGTGCCCCACGCAAGCCGCCATAAAACAGAAATGGCGAAGCCAACGTGCCTTGAAAATTAACCGAGCTGCTAAACCCGATCGCTGATTCATCAGCGACCTGGAAACGATAGAGCCGGCCCCCAAGGCACACAAGCCGGCGGATTCTGGCGGATGCGTAGGCAATGGCGCAAGGCGTTGTGGCTTGCCGGACGTTTCTGTCAACGGCTTTAAACAGTCGTGGCGAATCCGTGGAGAAGCGGTTTACAGTGACCGGCCACGCACTGATCCAGGAGGGATCTTTCATGCCTGAGCACAACCCCGCCATTCACCTCGAACGCTTCAGCGAATCCCACGTCGAAGGTGTCACTGCGCTCTACAACGATCCGGCCGTGACCCGGCAGGTGTTGCAGATGCCGTTTCAGTCTGCCGAGATCTGGCGTCAACGACTGATGCCGGAAAACGAACGGATGGTGAAACTGGTGGCGTTGCATCAAGGTGCGGTGATCGGGCATCTCGGGCTGGAGGCTTTTTCCCGTGTGCGCCGCAGCCACGCCGGCAGTGTCGGCATGGCCGTCGCGGTGGCGTGGCAGGGCAAGGGCGTGGGTTCGATGCTGTTGTCGGCGGCGCTGGATGTCGCCGACAACTGGATGAACCTGCACCGCGTCGAGCTCTCGGTGTACGCCGACAACGAAGCGGCCATCGGTCTCTATCGCAAGTTCGGCTTCGAGACCGAGGGCCTGTTTCGCGATTACGCCGTGCGCGACGGGCAGTGGGTCGATACCCTGAGCATGGCGCGGTTGCGTCGTTCCCCCGCCACCTGTACGACGACCAAGAGTCAGGCAGACGGCTTGTTACGTGCCTTACCCATCGACCCAGTGTGAGATTTCATTGGGTGACCTGCTGATCTGCGGCGACGTAAGTGAATGTGGCTGCCCCGGTTGCACTCGTGGCGGGAGTCAAACGTATGATCGGCACAATGATTTTCGGGTTGGTCGAGTTGTAGAAGTCCTGCTGGTTGTACCGGGCATCAGCGAGGCCCGCATTGCTACCCCCGGCGATGAAGAAAAACGCCATGATCGGGAACGTGTTCGGATGGCGCGATGCCCAGGTTTTTATCAGGATCTCGTTATGGCTGCCAAAGCCGGCCGCGCCTCGCAACTCCTTGCTACGCACCGATTGATAAAAAGCAGGGCCGGCCAGATAGTTGCGTTCGTCACGAACATCAAACCCGCACTGGCGCAAATTGGGATTGCCGCCGGCAGTGTTCCAGACGGCCAACCATTGTTCTGCTGTTGTCACGCCTGCGTCCTGACACAGTTGGCTTTGTGTTGGATAAGAAGGGTGAGCCACACAGACGGCTGTTTCACTGCGGTGCCAGGTCCAGGCATCTTCGGGGTAGGAGCACAGGTAATCCAGGTCTTCCTTGTCTTTTGGTGCTTCGAAAATCGGGTAGAGGATATATCCATTGCCGTTACCCCAGGCCAGGCGGCCGAAATTGGCATCCTGACGCAAATAGGAAAACGACACACCGCCGCTCTTCACCGAGGTTGGGCTGGGATCCCAGACTTTATACTGGTTGTTCGGATCTTTAACGGTGACTCGCAGGGTCACCCCTGAACACAGGAATGCGGGCTGCGAATCGGATTTGTTGCAGTTCGGGAATTTGCGCCCGTACAAGGTGTTCAATTGAGTGGCGATGGCTGGGCCATCAAGTATTTGTACACCATCGGCATTAACGGAAATGGGTGGTTGCGTTGAAACCTGTGAGCAACCAACCAGCAGGGCCAGCACTAATGAGCTGATTATTCTGTACATCGCCTGTGCTCCTTTGTGCACGATGCATTAGCCAGGTGGCTGCCGTGATCGGTTGCCATGCCTTGATCATCTCTTGAATAACCCTGTGCCCATTCAAGGGGCTACTTCAGGCAATGGCTCCTCATGGTTGCAGCCCGCTGCCACGGTTTTGGTAAGCCCTACATCCGGGCGCCAGGGCTCCAGGTTCCACTCCGGTTTGTCCCGCGCAACCATCAGATGGCAAATCAATTGGTGGCGCAGGCCGTGGGTGTTCGTCCAGTAACGACTGTTGGAATAATCACGGGTGAGTTCATCCCACAAATAGGCCGTGCCTTCCGGAGGTGTTCGTCGGGCGCAGTCGGTTGGCTTGATGGAAATCGTCCACTCGTAGTTCCGGTATATCCACCGCGCGCTGGCGACGTAACTCGAGCAACGCTCCACCGTCTGGATGTAGCTGTCCGCTGCGGAGCGAGGGGATGTGCGAACTTCGACTGGCTGAGTTGCCACTTGCGCGCAACCGACAAGCAGCACCAGGGGAAGTGTGCAGATTATTTTGTGCATGATTTGATCCTCGGCCCGTTTAGCGGGCCAGCGGGTTCTTGGCGTTGTTATTGAAGATGAGCCTTCTTAGAGGGAAATCTTCAAATACGGCGAAAAGATGATGGGGTCCGTACTCCCCGTACGCCTGATGGAGTAGTTGAAATAGCCTGTTTTCCCCCGGTTGTTGCTTATCCAGCCTGACGGCACCGCGAAGTCCATATAGGCGCCCTGCCTGTAAGGAACCTCGTTGCTGTCGAGACGTGTCTGACCATCGATGGTTAACGAGATACGTGCTGTGTATTGCGCTTCGAGAGGATTTGGGGCGTAAAGCCTGAGGTTGTCTCTGGCAGCGTTGATCGTGGGTACGCCACAGATGTGTTTCTGTCGGGTGATGTTGACGTCGAGGTCTTTTGAGGGAAGCTCGGGTACTGTGTTTGGAGGAATGACGGTGTAAGAGAATTGGATCTTGTTGGCGATGGAGTCGACGATCACTCGACGAGGGATCAAAAACGTCAATTTTTGCCCGGCTGAAGAAATTGTCTGGGTCTCGCTGCCGTGGGTTTCTGCGCGCCCGATGCAATAGACCCTGACCTTTTGTCCTGTATTGGAACCTGTGTATTGCACTTCCACGGTGGCGTGGGCGTTCTCATAAAAGTCTTTCTCGAAATTCAAGGTCGTACCGTTCGCTTCCTTGGCTTCCAGCACTTTGGGCGCGATCAGATCCAGGACAGGCTGTTTCACATGCACATCGATGTAGGTGGTTGCTGACCAGATGGCTAGCGGGCCTGAGGAGTTGCCGAGACTGTCGGTCACTCGGAAACGAATGGCGAACCGTTGATTGTCCTGCCAGAAATCCTTGGCGAAGAGCTTTATCACCACTCGACCCTGTTGCGCCTCTGTTGCGCTCACTTTATGCGGATAGGTTCGACCATCCAGATCAAGGTTGATGTCGTCGCCTGCTCGCATGTAGGGGTAGGTGAGGGTGGCGTCGACTCCGTTTGCAGCCTCTGTCGGGCCCACATTTGTGTGGGACATGGACAGGATCAGGTTCGGATTGTCCCCGGAGCCTGCGACCTCTCCTCCCGGGCGCGGTGTGTGGACGAGGACCAGAAGGTCAATTGAATCCGTTCCTCCGGGCTGGACAGTGTTTATGGCCCGCACTACCAGCGTGTTGATGCCATCCGTCAAAAAAGCTTTAGGCACGGAATAGTCGAAAGGCCTGCCTACGTCCCCCGGTTGAATGGTTTTCATGAACTGGGGGGAGCCGTTGTTGATGATCAAATAGGCAGAATCGTTTGTCGCTTGCGCGTCCCAGGGGACAATCTCAAGACTCAGCAGATCGCCGGGCAAGGTGAAGAGTGCAAGCGGTACGCCGTAGTGAGGCTTCACGTTGGGGTTGGGGTAGTAAACGGGGTTCAGAATCCCCCCGACAACTTTGGCGGGATACACCACTAGCGGACTGTTCATCTTCTGCACTCCGGTTTCTGTGACGGTGGTTGCATGCGCTGCAACAGGTATCGTCATCAAACATCACCGGGCCATGAGTGCCTACTGTCAGATCTGACAGGTAAAGCCTGAAAAGACCAGCCGTTCGTCTTTTTTCTGGTGAAACGTTGTCCAACACACCGGGGTCCTGAGGCGTTCCCACACAGCGTGGGAACGCCTCAAGGCTGAAGCACCTCACATCTCGAGATTGACCCACCCCGGCTTCGCCACCTCCGGCGCCACCGCTTTCACAGTCTTGCCCGTAGCCAACTCCACCCGCCGCGCCACCTCCGGATCATCCGCAAACGGCGTCAGACTCGCATCATCCAGGCTTTCAGCCGTTTCATGGCGCAAGCAATACTCCACCGACAGCCACAAAAACAGCACGCCCAGCACATTCAAGACAATATCGAACATGACCGGCTCCCTTGATCAGGCGATCTGCGCTTCACGATGGGCAATCGCAACATCCGCCACCCGCACCGTGCGCCACACGTTGTAGGCCATCAGCAACATGCCCGTCAGGAAGAACACCCCGCCGGCAAAGCGCACGACGAACCCCGGATGGCTGGCCTGCAACGCTTCGACAAACGAATAAGTCAGCGTGCCGTCCTCGTTGATCGCCCGCCACATCAGACCCTGTGTAATCCCGTTGACCCACATCGACGCGATGTACAACACGGTGCCGATGGTCGCGAGCCAGAAGTGCAGGTTGATCAGCGGTGTGCTGTGCATACGCTCGCGGCCGAAGACTTTGGGCACCATGTGATAGGTCGCGCCAAACGTAATCATCGCCACCCAGCCAAGGGCGCCGGCGTGTACGTGGCCGATGGTCCAGTCGGTGTAGTGGGAGAGGGCGTTGACGGTCTTGATCGCCATCATCGGGCCTTCGAAGGTCGACATCCCGTAAAACGCCAGCGACAGCACGAGGAAACGCAAGATCGGGTCGGTACGCAACTGATGCCAGGCCCCCGACAGCGTCATCATCCCGTTGATCATCCCGCCCCAGCTCGGCGCCAGAAGGATCAGCGACATCGCCATACCCAACGACTGCGCCCAGTCCGGCAGCGCGGTGTAGTGCAAATGGTGCGGGCCGGCCCAGATGTACAGGGTGATCAGCGCCCAGAAGTGCACGATCGACAACCGGTACGAATACACCGGTCGATTGACCTGCTTGGGCACGAAGTAATACATCATCCCGAGGAACCCGGTGGTCAGGAAGAAGCCCACCGCGTTGTGCCCGTACCACCATTGCACCATCGCGTCGGTGGCGCCGGAATACACCGGATAGGACTTGAACCAGTCCACGGGAATCGACAGGTGATTGACCACGTGCAGCATGGCGATCACCAGGATGAATGCACCGAAGAACCAGTTGCCGACGTAGATGTGCTTGGTCTTGCGTTGCACCACCGTGGTGAAGAACACGATGGCATACGCGACCCAGACCACGGCCATCCACACCGCGCCGGAGAATTCGATCTCGGCGTATTCCTTGGTGGTGGTGAAGCCCATCGGCAGGGTGACCAGCATGATCACGATCACCGATTGCCAGCCCCAGAAGGTGAAGGCGGCGAGCTTGTCCGAGTACAGCCGCACCTGGCAGGTACGCTGCACCGCGTAATAGCTGGCGGCGAATTGTGCGCTGCCGGCGAAGCCGAAAATCACAAGGCTGGTGTGCAACGGTCGCAAGCGGCCGAAGGTGGTCCACGGCAAGTCCAGATTCATGTCCGGCCATACCAGTTGCGAGGCGATCCATACCCCCATCGCCATGCCCACGACACCCCAGAAAACCGTCGCGATGACGAATTGGCGGACGACCTTGTAGTTATAAGCCTGTCCGATTGTTGCTGTGCTCATGGTCAATTCTTCCACGGTTGCAAAGTCTTGCCAGGCCACCCGGTCTGGCACGAGCTGCACTGTAGAAACCCCGCCAGAAACAAAACAGGCTCAGGAATTGTTCATTTGTGCGGATCAGATCGAAGCTCAGCCTGCGGCCATCTGCCGCGCCCTGATACGGTTTTTATACGTTCAGGTGAATCTGTAACGGGCTGCGCTGCAACGTCATAGTGCTTTTACAAAACTGTGGGAGCGAGCCTGCTCGCGATTGCGGTGTGTCAGCCAACAGTGCCGTTGCCTGACACACCGCAATCGCGAGCAGGCTCGCTCCCACAGGAAATCCCTGACGAGGTAGTAGGCCGATGTACCAGTACGATGATTACGACCGGGCGCTGGTGTTCGAGCGCGTTGCGCAGTTTCGCGATCAGGTCGAGCGCTTCATGGGCGGGGAGTTGAGCGAAGAGGAATTCCTGCCGCTGCGCCTGCAGAACGGCCTGTACATGCAAAAGCACGCTTACATGCTGCGGGTGGCGATTCCCTACGGCACCCTGAGTGCTGAACAGATGCGCACTTTGGCGAGCATCGCCAGTGACTACGACCGTGGTTACGGCCACTTCACCACGCGGCAGAACATGCAGTTCAACTGGATCGAACTGCACGAAGTGCCGGACATTCTCGAACGTCTGGCGCAGGTCAACATGCATGCGATCCAGACTTCGGGCAACTGTGTGCGCAACATCACCACCGAAGCCTTCGCCGGGGTCGCGGCGGACGAGTTGATCGACCCGCGTCCGCTGGCGGAGATCCTGCGGCAATGGTCGACGATCAACCCGGAATTCCTGTTCCTGCCGCGCAAGTTCAAGATCGCCATCTGCTCGGCGAAGCAGGACCGTGCGGCGATCATGATGCACGACATCGGCCTCTACCTTTACCCCGGTCGCGACGGGCAGAGGCTGCTGCGGGTGATTGTTGGCGGTGGTCTGGGGCGCACGCCGATCCTTGGCTTGCAGATCCGCGACGGCTTGCCGTGGCAGCACTTGCTGTCTTACGTCGAGGCGGTGTTGCGGGTCTACAACCGCCACGGCCGGCGGGACAACAAGTACAAGGCGCGGATCAAGATTCTGGTCAAGGCGCTGGGCATCGAAGCGTTCGCCAAGGAAGTCGAAGAGGAATGGCAGCACATCAAGGACGGCCCGGCACAGCTGACCGAGGATGAATACCTGCGGGTTGCCAACGCCTTTGTGCCGCCGAGCTATCGCACGCTGGCCGGCACCGATCTGGATTTCGGCACACACCTGGCCGACAACCCGGCGTTCGCCCGCTGGGTCGCGCGCAACGTGCAGCCGCACAAGGTTCCGGGCTACACCAGCGTGGTGTTGTCGACCAAACCGGGCGTTGCGGCCGCACCGGGGGATGTCACCGGTTTGCAGATGCTGGCGGTGGCCGACTGGTCCGAGCGTTTCGGCTTCGGCGAGATTCGCATCGCCCACGAGCAGAACATCGTCCTGCCGGACGTGCCCAAATCCGAGTTGTATGCGCTGTGGCAACTGGCGAAAGAGCAGGGGCTGGGCGCCGCCAACGTCGGCCTGCTGACCGACATCATTGCCTGCCCCGGCGGTGATTTCTGTGCGCTGGCCAACGCCAAGTCGATCCCGATTGCCCAGGCGATTCAGGCGCGTTTCGACAACCTCGATTACCTGCACGATCTGGGTGACATCAGCCTGAACATCTCCGGCTGCATGAACGCCTGCGGCCATCACCACATCGGCAACATCGGGATTCTCGGTGTCGATAAAAACGGCAGCGAGTGGTACCAGATCACCCTCGGCGGCGCCCAAGGCAAGAACAGCGCGCTGGGCAAAGTCATCGGCCCGTCGTTCAGCGCCGCCGAGGTGCCGCAGGTGATCGAGCGGATCATCGGCACTTTCGTGCGCTATCGCGAGGCCGAGGAGCTGTTCGTCGATACCGTGGCGCGCATCGGCCTGGAGCCGTTCAAGGAGCGGGTCTACCTGAAAGCGCTGGAGGTGTCGGCATGAACAATCTGCTGCGGATGGAAGAGAGCGGGGCGCGGATCGTGCTCGACGATCCGTGGACGCTGATCCGTTCACCTGAAACAGCGTCCGGTTCCGGGATGCTGATTCTGCCGCTGGCCCACTGGCTCGAATCGCCCTCGACCCACGCAGTCTGGCTGGGCCCGGACGATAGCGTCGAAAGCCTGCTGCCATGGTTGACCTCGCTGCCGCTGATCGCCCTCGACTTCCCGAGCTTTCGCGACGGCCGCGCCTACAGCCAGGCCTATCTGCTGCGCAGCCGCTTCGGCTGGAAAGGCGAGTTGCGGGCGATTGGCGATGTGCTGCGCGATCAACTGAGCCACATGCGCCAGTGCGGTTTCGACAGCTTTGCCGTGCGCGAGGACAAATCCGCCGAGGATGCGCTCAAGGGACTGGCGGGGATGAGCGTGTTGTACGGGCGCTCGGTGATCGAGCCGCGGCCGTTGTTTCGGCGCAGGTGACGCAGGGGAAACCCTTAGAACCCTGATGAATCGGGGATTTTTCCTTGGGTCGATGCTGGCCTTTTGGTAGAGTCCCCGTCGCCAGCGGGTTTTCGGCTGGACGACGGAACGAAGAAGGGAGTCTGATCAGTGGGTCCGGGCAAAAAGATTCTGGGCCTCACCGCGTTGCTTTTGATGCTGACGCTGTGGGCCGGTTACATCTACGTATTCAACGAGAACCGTGGCGGTCAGCTCGGCGGCGTCGGCGAAAGCACCGCGTGGTGCGGCACGCCGCCGTCCTCGGATGCGGCGCTGCTGGGAAAGGATCAACTGACCTTGCGCATCACCAACAACCTGCGCGGCGAGTTCATGCTCAGCGGTGCGGTGGTGGTCTCCGAGCGCACCTTCAACCGCTATGACCTGGGCCGCAACGAACTGCGTCTGCGCCTGGAGCCGTTGCAGTGGTCCTACGGCGTCACGCCGATCTTCCTTGAACAAGTAAAAGTCCTGCCTCTGAGCCGTAACCTCGCCTCGACCGACAAGAGCGCCTTCGCCCAGCTCGAATCGCGCCCGATCGGCGTTCAGGGCCGGGTCACCGAGTTTCCTTTTGACACCTATCGCTACGGCTACAAACCGGTGCTGTATTACGTCAAGGGCAACGAGCGCGTCGACCTGCGCTTCAAGAACATCACCACGCTGATGGAGATGTCCAATACCTTCACGCCGATCCAGAAGTACAACCGCGCCGACTATATCAACGAGAAAAACGTGATGGTCCGCGACGAGGACTACAAAGCCTACGGCCACCACGAGTGCGCGTTCAGCGTCGAGCGCAAAGGCGCGTTCAAGGTTGTGGTGCTGTTGATGTTGCTGGTGTTGTGCCTGCCGTTGCTGCTGGTGTTCTACCGCGACGAGCCGGGGATCGACTTCCTCGCTACCCTGGTGGGCATCGGCGTAGTGCGCACGGTGCTGGTGGGGCCGGTGCAGGATTTCCAGCTGTACAACATCGACTTCCTGTTTGGTGCGGCGCTGTTGCTGGTGGGCACGGTGTCGCTGATCAAGGCCATGCGGCTTCACAGTCGGCGGGAGATGGCGTTGCGCAGCGGGGAGACGTCGACCTGGTGAATCTGATCTGAAATCGGGTTCACCGTGCTTCAGGCCGGGGCGGGATTCATTTCCCGTCCGGCAAGCGCAAAGCCTGTGGTTTTAGCTATACCTGTAACTCCCCGATGCAATAAATCAGGCCTTCTGACAGGAGTTACAGCATGAAGCTAGCCCTAATGATGAGCACCCTGTGCATTGCCACGCTTGGCGTGGTGGGTTGCTCCAGCAAGACCGTCGCTCCGGACGAGTATTCAGGCTTCCTCAAGGACTACAGCCAACTCAAGGAGGCCAAGTCACCGTCCGGTGCCGAGGTGATGCGCTGGGTCGATCCCAAGCTCGATATCAACAAGTTCACCAGCGTCTATATCGAGCCAACCCAGCTCTATCCCAAGCCTCAGCCAACGGTAAAAATCCCGCAACAGACCCTCAACGGCATCACGGCTTACTATGATCAGGCGCTCAAGCGCGAAGTGGGAAAATCCCTGCCGCTGGCCAGCGGACCCGGCCCGGGTGTGATCGTGGTCCGCGCGGCCATCACCGCCGTCAGCAGCAAGACCGAAGGCCTGCATGCCTATGAAGTGATCCCGATCGCCCTGGTGGCGGCAGCGGTCACGACCGCCAGTGGCAGTCGCGATCAGGAAACCACCCTGGCCACCGAAGCGGTGTTCCTCGATGGCGGTAACAACAAGGTGGTGGCGCAGGTCGTGCGTAAAGGTACGGGTAAACCTCTGGAAAACGATTCTCAGGTCATGAAGGCCGATGACGTGAAAGCCGTGATCGATGGCTGGGCGTCGGACATGCACCAATCCTATCTGAAAATGAAGTCCAGATAAGGCGGGCCTGATGGCCTCCACGGCGTGAGTCGTGGAGGCCGGTTTGCGAGAACGGGGCTGTCAGTGTTTTTTCGCCTGCTCGCGAATCCGTTCTTCCTGCTCGCGCAGTTCCGGGGTGAACTCGGCGCCAAAGTCTTCCGGGCAGAATATCTGGCGAATCTCGATCTCGGCCTCGGTGCCCGGCATTGGATTGGGGCAGCGCTTGACCCACTCGATGGCTTCTTCCTTCGACTTCACGTCCCAGATCCAGTAACCGGCGATCAGCTCCTTGGTTTCGGCGAACGGACCGTCGATGACGCTGCGCTTTTCGCCGCTGAACCGTACCCGGGCGCCCTTGCTGCTCGGGTGCAGGCCATCGGCGGACACCAGAATGCCGGCCTTGGACAGTTCCTCGTTGTAGTTGCCCATGTCGGTCAGCAACTGTTCGCTGGGCATCACGCCGGCTTCGGAATCCTGGCTGGCTTTGACAATGATCATGAAGCGCATGGTGTTTCTCCGTGAGGAATGGGGGGATTCACTGCTTTGTCGAACGGCCAGGGCTTGAATCGACAGCTCGTTAAAGAAAAGATGCAGAACCGCGTTTTAACAAGCATCGCCTTCATACGGAATGTGTCCGCCATGCCCACCCTGGAACTCACCACGCTGATCCCCGATCGCACCCCGGAAGAAGTGCTCGATTTCTGTCTGGAGGGCGTCAATTTCCCGAAGATCTTCCCGGAGCGCGTTACGCCGCTGGGAGATATCGACCTGAACAACCTGCGCATCGAGGAGGGCCGGCAATTTCGTTTCCGGCACTGGATGTTCAACGTGATCCCGTCGAACTGGACGGTGACGATCCGCGAAGTCGGCGACACGCATTTCGTCGATGAAATGCTCAAGGGGCCGCTGCGTGCCTTTCGTCATGAACATCGGGTGGCAGCGGGCGAGGGCGGTACGCTGTACACCGACCGCGTGACTTATTCGGCGATTGGCGGGGCGTTCAGCGAAGGACTGCTGGTGAACGGTTACATGCGACGGATCTTCGAGGCCCGGCATCGCAACATGCTGCAATTGCTCGGTTAGCGCTCAGGGTTGTATCCAATCCTGCGAGTTACACATGACAATTTCAGTTCAGGCATAGGTCGTCGGACAATTTCGTGGTTAACTTCCGCCTCTTGCATGCTTTCCCAACAACGTTAAGAAGGACTCCGTTCATGGCTCAAGTCACTCTCAAAGGCAACCCGGTTCAAGTCAACGGCGAGCTGCCAAAAGCCGGTTCCAAGGCGCCAGCCTTTTCCCTGGTAGCCGGCAATCTGTCCGACGTCACCCTGAAAGACTTCGCCGGCAAGCGCAAAGTGCTGAACATCTTCCCAAGCGTCGACACTCCGACCTGCGCCACTTCCGTGCGCAAGTTCAACGCTCAGGCCAACGAACTGGCCAACACCGTGGTGCTGTGCATCTCGGCTGACCTGCCATTCGCCCAGGCCCGTTTCTGCGGCGCCGAAGGCCTGGAAAACGTACAGAACCTGTCGACCCTGCGTGGCGCCGAATTCATTCAGAACTACGGCGTGGCCATCGCTGACGGCCCGCTGAAAGGCCTGACTGCCCGTGCGGTGGTTGTTCTGGACGAAAACGACAACGTCCTGCACAGCGAACTGGTCAAGGAAATCGCTGAAGAGCCGAACTACGATGCAGCACTCGCCGTATTGAAATAAGCGCTTTTACAATTGTTAACGGCCTGGCTCTGTCCAGGCCGTTTTCATTTGTGTATCAGTGTTTTGGCTCACACCTTGAAACGTAAGTTGAAGGTAAATTGCCGGTAAAGCTGCTTTGCTTTACCCCCACCAGTGCTTATCGTTCAGCCTCCCGTAAAAGAAGCCCACGCGCCCAATGGTTAATCACTCCATGCAATCGTCTTCCCGAAACTCCCGTCGCTGGCTGCTGAGCCTGCTTGTCCTGCTGGTCATCGCCGGCCTGTGCTGGAAATTCTGGCCCGCCGGATCGACCCACAAGGAGGGCGGCGAGAAAGCCGCGGCCGGTCATACCGGTCGTTCGGGGATGATGCGACCGGGCTTCGGCGGGGCGGCAGGTCCGATCCCGGTGCGCGTGGCACCGGCGGTGACCGGTGACTTCCCGCTGTACTACAAGGCCCTGGGCACCGTGACCGCGCTCAACACCATCAACGTGCGCAGCCGGGTCGGCGGCGAGCTGGTGAAGATCTATTTCGAAGAAGGGCAGATGGTCAAGGCCGGTGACCTGCTGGCAGAGATCGACCCACGTCCGTACCAGAACGCCTTGCTCCAGGCTGAAGGCACCTTGCTGCAGAACCAGGCACAGCTGAAAAACGCTCAGGTCGATGTCGAGCGCTATCGTGGCCTGTATAAAGAGGACAGCATCGCCAAGCAAACCCTGGACACCGCCGAAGCACAGGTCGGCCAGTTCCTCGGTACCGTGAAAACCAATCAGGCGGCGGTCAACGACGCCAAACTCAATCTCGAATTCACCAAGATCCGCGCACCGATTGCCGGTCGCGTCGGTCTGCGTCAGCTCGACGTCGGCAACCTGGTGGCAGCGAACGACACTACCTTCCTCGCCGTCATCACCCAGACCCAGCCGATCAGCGTGGTCTTCACGCTGCCGGAAAATACCCTTGAAACCGTGCTGGCCCGCTACCACAGCGGCGCCAAACTGCCGGCCGAAGCCTGGGACCGTGGCGACACGAAAATTCAGGCCACGGGCGTGCTGCAAAGCCTCGACAACCAGATCGACGTGACCACCGGCACCCTGAAGTTCAAGGCGCGCTACGAAAACCGCGATCAGTCGCTGTTCCCCAACCAGTTCGTCAACGTCCACCTGCTGGCCGACACCCTCAAGGGCGTGGTGCTGGCACCTTCGGCCGCGATCCAGTTCGGCACCAACGGCACCTTCGTTTACGCGCTGGATGGCGACAAGAAAGTCACCATCCGCCAGTTGAAAATCGGTGCCAGCGACGGGCAGAACACCGTGATCACCGAAGGCCTGGCCGCCGGCGATCGCGTGGTGCTGGAAGGCACCGACCGCTTGAAGGAAGGCAGTGAAGTGGAAGTGGTCAACGACAGTCAGGATGTACCGACCACGCCGACCGGGCACCTGCAAGGCAAATCTGCCGCCAGTGCTCCTGATGCCGCCGTCACCGACAAGGCCAAGAAGGGCGCATGAACATTTCGCGCCTGTTCATCCTCCGCCCGGTCGCCACCACGCTGAGCATGCTGGCCATCGTGCTGGCCGGCCTGATCGCCTATCGCCTGCTGCCGGTTTCGGCCTTGCCGCAGGTGGATTACCCGACCATCCGGGTCATGACCTTGTACCCGGGCGCCAGTCCGGACGTGATGACCAGCGCCGTCACCGCGCCGCTTGAGCGCCAGTTCGGGCAGATGCCGGGCCTGACGCAAATGGCTTCGACCAGTTCCGGCGGCGCCTCGGTGCTGACCCTGCGTTTCAGTCTCGACATCAACATGGACGTCGCCGAACAGCAGGTGCAGGCCGCGATCAACGCCGCGACCAACCTGCTGCCGACCGATTTGCCGGCGCCGCCGGTGTACAACAAGGTCAACCCGGCGGACACCCCGGTGCTGACCCTGGCCATCACCTCCAAAACCATGCTGCTGCCCAAACTCAATGATCTGGTCGATACGCGCATGGCGCAGAAAATCGCCCAGATCAGCGGCGTCGGCATGGTCAGCATCGCCGGCGGCCAGCGTCAGGCTGTTCGGATCAAGGTCAACCCGGAGGCACTGGCGGCCAACGGCCTGAACCTGTCGGATGTGCGCACGCTGATCGGTGCGTCCAACGTCAACCAGCCCAAGGGTAACTTCGACGGCCCGACCCGGGTGTCGATGCTCGATGCCAACGACCAGCTGACTTCGCCCAAGGACTACGCCAACCTCATCCTGGCCTACAAGAACGGCGCGCCGCTGCGGCTCAAGGATGTCGCGCAGATCGTCGACGGCGCCGAGAACGAGCGTCTGGCGGCATGGGCCAACCAGAATCAGGCCGTGTTGCTGAACATCCAGCGTCAGCCGGGTGCCAACGTGATCGAGGTGGTCGACCGGATCAAGGCGCTGCTGCCGAGCATCACCGATAACCTGCCGGCCGGCCTCGAAGTGACCGTGCTGACCGACCGCACCCAGACCATCCGTGCCTCGGTCACCGACGTGCAGCACGAACTGCTGATCGCCATCGCGCTGGTGGTGATGGTGACGTTCCTGTTCCTGCGTCGCGCCAGTGCCACCATCATTCCGTCCGTGGCCGTGCCGCTGTCGCTGATCGGTACGTTCGGCGTGATGTACCTGGCCGGGTTCTCGGTCAACAACCTGACGTTGATGGCACTGACCATCGCCACCGGTTTTGTGGTCGACGATGCGATCGTGATGCTGGAGAACATCGCCCGCTTCATCGAAGAAGGCGACAGCCCGATGCAGGCCGCGCTCAAGGGCGCGAAGCAGATCGGCTTCACCCTGATTTCCCTGACCCTGTCGCTGATTGCGGTACTGATTCCGCTGCTGTTCATGGCCGACGTAGTAGGGCGGCTGTTCCGCGAGTTCGCCATCACCCTGGCAGTGGCGATCCTGATTTCCCTGGTGGTCTCGCTGACCCTGACGCCGATGATGTGCGCGCGTCTGCTCAAGCGTGAGCCGGAAGAACATGAGCAGGGCCGTTTCTACCGGGCCAGCGGCGCGTTCATCGACTGGATGATCGCCGCCTACGGGCGCAAATTGCAGTGGGTGCTCAAGCACCAGCCGCTGACCCTGCTGGTGGCCATCGGCACTCTGGCGCTGACCGTGTTCCTTTATATGGTGGTGCCCAAGGGCTTCTTCCCGGTGCAGGACACCGGGGTGATCCAGGGCATTTCCGAGGCGCCGCAGTCGATTTCCTTTGCCGCCATGGGCGAGCGTCAGCAGGCGTTGGCCAAAGTGATTCTCGAAGACCCGGCGGTGGAAAGCCTGTCGTCCTACATCGGCGTCGACGGTGACAACGCCACGCTCAACAGCGGTCGCCTGCTGATCAACCTCAAGCCTCACGGCCAGCGTGACCTGACGGCTGCCGAGGTAATCACTCGTCTGCAACCGCAACTGGACAAACTGGTGGGCATCCGCCTGTTCATGCAGCCGGTGCAGGACCTGACCATCGAAGACCGTGTCAGTCGCACCCAGTACCAGTTCAGCATGTCGTCGCCGGACGCCGAGCTGCTCAGCCTGTGGAGCGGACGTCTGGTCGAGGCACTGGCCCGGCGTCCCGAGCTGACCGACGTTGCCAGTGATTTGCAGGACAAGGGCCTGCAGGTGTTCCTGGTGATCGACCGTGACGCGGCTTCACGCCTCGGCGTGTCGGTGGCGAATATCACCGACGCACTGTACGACGCCTTCGGCCAGCGGCAGATCTCGACCATTTACACCCAGGCCAGCCAGTACCGCGTGGTGCTGCAGGCCCAGGCCGGGGAAAAGATCGGCCCGCAGGCGCTGGATCAGATTCACGTCAAGACCACCGATGGAGGACAGGTGCGTTTGTCGAGCCTGGCCCATGTCGAGGAGCGTCAGGCGCAACTGGCGATCACCCACATCGGCCAGTTCCCGGCGGTGATGATGTCCTTCAACCTCGCCCACGGCGTGGCGCTGGGGCATGCGGTAGACATCATCGAGCAGGTGCAGAAGGACATCGGCATGCCGATCGGCGTGCAGACCCAGTTCCAGGGCGCGGCCGAAGCGTTCCAGGCTTCGCTGTCGAGCACCTTGCTGCTGATCCTGGCGGCGGTGGTGACTATGTACATCGTGCTGGGCGTGCTCTACGAGAGCTACATCCATCCGATCACCATTCTCTCGACCTTGCCGTCGGCGGCGGTCGGTGCGTTGCTGGCGCTGCTGCTCAGCGGCAATGACCTGGGCATGATCGCAATCATCGGCATCATCCTGCTGATCGGTATCGTCAAGAAGAACGCGATCATGATGATCGACTTCGCCCTCGACGCCGAGCGCAACCAGGGCATGGCGCCGGAACAGGCGATCTATCAGGCGGCGCTGCTGCGCTTCCGGCCGATCCTGATGACCACGCTGGCGGCGCTGTTCGGTGCGGTGCCGCTGATGCTGGCCACCGGTTCCGGTGCTGAATTGCGTCAGCCGCTGGGTCTGGTGATGGTCGGCGGATTGCTGCTGAGCCAGATCCTGACGCTGTTCACCACGCCGGTGATCTATCTGTACTTCGACCGCCTCGGTCGGCGCTGGGGCCGTGCGCCTTCGGCCGTGGAGCCGGTAGAACAGCCATGAACCTGTCCGGTCCTTTCATCAAGCGCCCGGTGGCGACCATGCTCCTGAGCCTGGCGATCATGCTGCTGGGCGGCGTGAGTTTCGGCCTGCTGCCGGTGTCGCCGCTGCCGCAAATGGACTTCCCGGTGATCGTGGTCCAGGCGAGCCTGCCCGGCGCGAGCCCCGAGGTCATGGCGTCCACTGTGGCCACGCCGCTGGAGCGCTCGTTCGGCGCCATCGCCGGCGTCAACACCATGAGCAGCCGCTCCAGCCAGGGTTCGACCCGGGTCATTCTGCAATTCGACCTCGACCGCGACATCAATGGCGCGGCGCGGGAGGTGCAGGCAGCGATCAACGCTTCGCGCAACCTGTTGCCGAGCGGGATGCGCAGCATGCCGACCTACAAGAAGGTCAACCCGTCGCAGGCGCCGATCATGGTGCTGTCGCTGACTTCGGATGTGCTGGAAAAAGGTCAGCTCTACGATCTGGCCTCGACCATCCTGTCCCAGAGCCTGTCCCAGGTGCAGGGCGTGGGTGAAGTGCAGATCGGCGGCAGCTCCCTGCCGGCGGTACGCATCGAACTCGAACCCCAGGCGCTGAACCAGTACGGCGTGGCGCTGGACGATGTGCGCAAGACCATCGCCGGGGCCAACGTGCGCCGGCCGAAAGGCTCGGTCGAGGATGACCAGCGCCTGTGGCAGATCCAGGCCAATGACCAGCTGGAGAAAGCCAAGGACTACGAATCGCTGATCATCCATTACAACGGCGGTGCAGCCCTGCGTCTGAAGGACGTGGCCAAGGTCACCGACGGCGTGGAAGACCGCTACAACAGTGGTTTCTTCAACGATGACGCAGCGGTGCTGCTGGTGATCAACCGTCAGGCCGGCGCCAACATCATCGAGACGGTCAACGAGATCAAGGCTCAGTTGCCGGCATTGCAGGCCGTGCTGCCGGCCAGTGTGAAGCTGAATCTGGCGATGGATCGTTCGCCGGTGATCAAGGCCACGCTGCATGAAGCGGAGATGACCCTGCTGATCGCCGTGGCGCTGGTGATCCTGGTGGTGTTCCTGTTCCTCGGCAATTTCCGTGCTTCGCTGATCCCGACCCTGGCGGTGCCGGTGTCGCTGGTCGGCACTTTTGCGGTGATGTACCTCTACGGTTTCTCGCTGAACAACCTATCGCTGATGGCGCTGATTCTGGCCACCGGGCTGGTGGTGGACGACGCCATCGTGGTGCTGGAGAACATTTCCAGGCACATCGACGAAGGCGTCAAACCGATGAAGGCCGCGTACCTCGGGGCCAAGGAAGTCGGGTTCACCTTGCTGTCGATGAACGTGTCGCTGGTGGCGGTGTTCCTGTCGATCCTGTTCATGGGCGGGATCATCGAGAGTCTGTTCCGCGAATTCTCCATCACCCTGGCGGCGGCCATCGTGGTGTCGCTGGTGGTTTCCCTGACCCTGACGCCGATGCTCTGCGCCCGTTGGCTCAAGCCGCACACGCCGGGCCAGGAAAACCGCCTGCAACGCTGGAGCCGTCGTACCAACGACTGGATGGTCGGCAAGTACGCCGCCAGCCTCGACTGGGTATTGCGTCATCGGCGCCTGACGCTGTTGAGCCTGATCATCACGGTCGGGGTCAACGTCGCGCTGTACGTGGTGGTGCCGAAGACCTTCCTGCCGCAACAGGACACCGGCCAGTTGATCGGTTTCGTGCGCGGTGACGACGGCCTGTCGTTCAGCGTGATGCAGCCGAAAATGGAGACCTTCCGCCGCGCTGTGCTCAAGGACGAAGCGGTCGAGAGCGTTGCCGGGTTCATCGGTGGCAACAACGGCACCAACAACGCCTTCATGCTGGTGCGCCTGAAGCCGATCAAGGACCGCAATATTTCGGCGCAGAAAGTCATCGAGCGCCTGCGCAAGGAAATGCCCAAAGTGCCTGGCGCGCAATTGATGCTGATGGCCGACCAGGACCTGCAATTTGGCGGCGGACGTGAGCAGACTACCTCGCAGTACAGCTACATCCTGCAAAGCGGTGATCTGGGCGCTTTGCGCGAGTGGTACCCGAAAGTGGTCACCGCGTTGCGCGCCTTGCCGGAGCTGACCGCCATCGACGCCCGTGAGGGGCGCGGTGCGCAACAGGTGACGCTGATCGTTGACCGCGATCAGGCCAAGCGCCTGGGCGTGGACATGAACATGGTCACCGCCGTGCTGAACAACGCTTACAGCCAACGGCAGATTTCGACGATCTACGACAGCCTCAACCAGTATCAGGTGGTGATGGAGGTCAATCCGAAATACGCCCAGGACCCGGTCACCCTCAATCAGGTGCAAGTAATCACGGCCGATGGTGCGCGGATTCCGCTGTCGACCATCGCCCACTACGAAAGCAGCCTGGAAGACGACCGGGTCAGCCACGAAGGCCAGTTTGCCTCCGAAAGCATTTCGTTCGACATGGCCGAAGGCGTGACGGTGGAGCAGGGCAGTGCCGCCATCGAACGGGCGATTGCCAAGGTCGGTCTGCCGGAAGACGTCATCGCGAAAATGGCCGGCACCGCCGACGCCTTCGCGGCCACCCAGAAAAGCCAGCCGTTCATGATCCTCGGCGCGCTGCTGGCGGTGTATCTGGTGTTGGGCGTGCTGTATGAAAGCTACATTCACCCGCTGACGATTCTGTCGACACTGCCGTCGGCCGGGGTCGGTGCGTTGCTGTCGATCTATGTGCTGGGCGGCGAGTTCAGCCTGATCTCGCTGCTCGGGCTGTTCCTGCTGATCGGTGTGGTGAAGAAGAACGCGATTCTGATGATCGACCTGGCGCTGCAACTGGAACGTCATCAGGGCCTGGCGCCGCTGGAGTCGATCCGCAGTGCCTGTCTGCAACGTCTGCGGCCGATCCTGATGACCACGCTGGCAGCGATCCTCGGCGCCTTGCCGTTGCTGCTGAGCCGGGCCGAAGGCGCGGAAATGCGCCAGCCGCTGGGCCTGACCATCATCGGCGGGCTGATCTTCAGCCAGATCCTGACCCTTTACACAACACCTGTGGTTTACCTCTATCTCGACAAGGCCCGCCATCGCTTCAACAAATGGCGTGGCGTACGTACCGATGCCGCACTGGAAACTCCGCTATGAATGACCGTTCGCTTATCCAACTGGCCAGTGTTCGCGGTTCGCGTCTGCTGAGCCTGTCGCTGTGTGTGGCGATGCTCAGTGCGTGCGCCGTCGGCCCGGACTACCAGCGCCCGCAGACCGCCGAAGTCGCCCAATACAAAGAGGCCGAGGGTTGGCGTCAGGCCAGTCCTGCCGACTCCCTGGCCCGTGGCGCCTGGTGGGAACTGTACGGCGACCGTCAGCTCAACGAGTTGATCGAGAAACTCAACAGTTCCAACCAGACCGTCGCCCAGTCCGAGGCGCAGTACCGTCAGGCCCAGGCTTTGGTGCGCGATGCCCGTGGGGCGTTTTACCCGACGCTCGACCTGAGCCTGGGCAAGACGCGCTCCAGCCAGGGCACCGGCAGCAGCAGTTCGAGCCTGAGCAGTTCTTCCAGCGGTATTCGTGACACCTACAACGCCCAGTTGGGCGTGAGCTGGGAAGCCGATGTCTGGGGCAAGTTGCGTCGCGGTCTGGAAGCCAATGAAGCCACCGCTCAGGCCAGCTTCGCCGATCTGGCGGCGATGCGCCTGAGCCAGCAGTCGGAACTGGTGCAGAACTACTTGCAGTTGCGTGTGATTGATCAGCAGAAGCGTTTGCTGGAGTCAACGGTGGAGGCTTACGAGCGTTCGCTGAAAATGACCCGGAACCAGTACAACGCCGGAATTTCCGGTCGTGATGCCGTGGCGCAGGCACAGACCCAGCTCAAATCCACCCAGGGCGATCTGGTGGACCTGATCTGGCAACGGGCGCAGTTCGAAAACGCCATCGCGGTGCTCACCGGCCAGCCGCCGGCACAGTTCAAGATTGCTGAAACCCAGGATATCCCGAAGCTGCCGCAGATACCGTTGAGCCTGCCGTCGCAATTGCTGGAACGTCGCCCGGACATCGCCTCGGCAGAACGCTCGGTCATCGCAGCGAACGCCAATATCGGTGTCGCGAAAGCGGCGTATTACCCGGATTTCAGCCTGAGCATGAGCGGCGGCTATAGCAGCAGTACTTCGCGGGATCTGATCAGTCTGCCGAACCGATTCTGGTCGGTGGGGCCGAAAATGAGTCTGCCGCTGTTCGACGGCGGTCGCCGCTCGGCGGAAGTCGATCGCACCGAAGCGAAGTACGACGAGACCGTGGCCAAATACCGGCAGACCGTGCTCGACGGCTTCCGCGAGGTGGAAAATTACCTGGTGCAGTTGAAGGTGTACGAGGACGAGGCGGCGGTACGCCAGGAGGCGCTGGATGCGGCGCGGGATTCTCTGCGTCTGACCCAGAATCAGTACAAGGCCGGGCTGATTGCCTACATTGATGTGGTGGTGGTGCAGGCGACAGCGCTGAGCAACGAGCGCACCGTGCTCAACATCCTGCAAAGTCGATTGATTGCCAGCGTGCAATTGATCGCGGCTCTGGGCGGTGGCTGGGACGGGCAGCTGGAAACCAGCCAGAATCCCTGACGCTGAATTCCCACGCAAAACGTGGGAATGATCAGTGCCGTGACTGCCGGTCTAGAGCCTTGTCGAACGATCAAACAAGCGTTTCATCGGCTTGATGGCCATTTGATTACTTTGTCAGTGCGTTCTTCTGTGCAATCAGTACAATCGGCGCATTTGGCCCCGCTGAGAACGGAAGCAGTACGGCGGGGTGGTCACGAGAATTCCCATGCTCATCGGTAGTTATTCCTTCACGCTGGTTTTCATTTCGCTGTGTGTGGCGATCCTCGCGTCTTACACCGCGCTCGACCTCACCGGGCGCATCGCCACCGCCAAGGGTCGCGCCGTGCATTTATGGACGGCCGGCGGCGCCTTTGCCATGGGGGTTGGCGTCTGGTCGATGCACTTCATCGGCATGCTGGCATTCAAACTGCCGATCAGCCTGGGCTATGACATTTCGATCACCGCGCTTTCGCTGTTGATCGCGGTGCTGTCCTGCGGCTTTGCCTTGTGGCTGGTCAGCCAGCCGAAACTGCCGGCCTGGCAACTGGCCTTCGGTGCCTTGATCATGGGCGCCGGCATCAGCGCCATGCATTACACCGGTATGGCCGCCATGCGCATGCAGCCAGGCATCGATTACGACCCGACCCTGTTTGGCGCTTCGCTATTGATCGCGGTTGGCGCTTCGGCGGCGGCATTGTGGATTGCCTTCCGCCTGCGTCAGCAATCGCCTTATGTGCGCCTGTTTCGTGCCGGCGCTGCCATCGTCATGGGTATCGCGATTGTCGGCATGCACTACACCGGCATGGCGGCGGCGCGGTTTCCCGATGGCAGTTTCTGCGGTGCGGCGCTCAGCGGTCTGAATGGCAATGGCCTGGATAACCTGGTGCTGATCACCACGCTGGCGGTGCTGACCATTGCGCTGCTGACCTCGATTCTCGATGCCCGCCTCGAAGCGCGAACCGCCGATCTGGCCCATTCGTTGACCGTGGCCAACCGCGAACTCACCCAACTGGCCCTGCACGACACGTTGACCGGCCTGCCGAACCGCATGCTGCTGGACGACCGGATCAATCAGGCGATGAAAAAGGTCAACGAGCAGGGCGGCTGTTTTGCGCTGATGTTCATCGATCTGGACGGCTTCAAACCGGTCAACGACGCGTTCGGTCACCACATGGGCGACCAGTTGCTGAAACAAGTGGCGGTGCGCCTGCGCGAAGACTTGCGCAGTCTCGACACTTTGGCGCGGATTGGCGGTGATGAATTCGTGCTGCTGGTGCGTTTGAGCGAGCCCGACGATGCGCTGGGCCTGGCGGCGCGTCAGGTCGGCTTGATCGCGCAGTCGTTCCGGGTCGCCGAGCATGAGCTGCAGATTTCTGCCAGCGTCGGCATCGCGGTGTATCCGGGCAACGGCCAGAACGCCCAGGAACTGCTGATGAACGCCGACGCGGCGATGTACCACGCCAAGGGCGGCGGCAAGAACGGCTACAGCTTCTTCGACGCCTCGATGAACAGCAACGCCCGCAAGCAACTGCAACTGTTGCAGGACCTGCGCGCGGCGCTCGAACACAATCAGTTCAGCCTGCATTACCAGCCCAAGTTCCATGCTGCCGATGGTCATCCGGTCGGTGCCGAAGCGTTGCTGCGTTGGGAACACCCGCTCCACGGCATGCTGATGCCGGACAAGTTTATCGACCTCGCCGAGAAGACCGGGCTGATCATTCCGATCGGCGAATGGGTGCTCAACGAAGCGTGCCGGCAGATGCGCGAATGGTACGTGCTGGGTTACACCGACTGGCGCATCGCGGTGAACCTCTCGGCCTTGCAGTTCTGTCACACCGGACTGGTGCGCAGCGTGGCCAAGGCGTTGGCCACGCACCACTTGCCGGCCAACAGCCTGACCCTGGAAATCACCGAAACCACCGCCATGAGCGACGCCGACGCGAGCATGACGGTGCTGCAGGAACTGTCCGACATGGGCGTCGACCTGTCCATCGACGACTTCGGCACCGGTTATTCGAGCCTGATGTACCTCAAGCGCCTGCCGGCCAATGAGCTAAAGATCGATCGCGGTTTCGTCCGTGATCTGGAACACGACAGCGATGACGCGGCCATTGTCTCGGCGATTGTTGCGTTGGGTCAGGCACTGGGCCTGCGTATTGTGGCCGAAGGTGTGGAGACCGGCGTGCAGCAGGACTTCCTGACGCAACTGGGCTGCGATTCGCTGCAAGGCTATCTGCTGGGCCATCCGATGCCGGCCGATCGCTTCCTGCAGGATATCGAGCGCGGCAAACAATTGGCGGCGAGCTGAACGGCTGACGCAGGCCATGCAAAACCCCGCAATGACGGTTATTCTTGCCCCGACTGTTACGTGTGCATTGGGGGAAGGCCAGCATGGACAAAGTCATTGTGATCACCGGCGGCGGGCGCGGAATCGGGGCCGCCACGGCGCTGTTGGCTGCCGAGCAAGGCTATCGGATCTGCATCAATTATCAGTCTGACGAACAGGCGGCCCACCACGTACTCGATCAGGTACGCGAGCGCGGCGCCACCGCCATTGCCGTCCGCGCCGACGTCAGCATCGAAGACGAAGTGATCGGCCTGTTTCACCGGGTCGACACCGAGCTGGGCCGGGTCACCGCACTGGTGAACAACGCCGGCACCGTCGGGCACAAATCGCGGGTCGACGAGATGTCCGAATTCCGCATCCTCAAAATCATGAAAACCAACGTCCTGGCGCCGATCCTTTGCGCCAAGCACGCGATCCTGCGCATGTCGCCCAAGCACGGCGGGCAGGGTGGCAGCATCGTCAACGTGTCTTCGGTCGCCGCACGCCTGGGCTCGCCGAACGAGTACGTCGACTACGCCGCGTCCAAAGGCGCACTCGACACGTTCACCATCGGTCTGTCCAAGGAAGTGGCGGGCGAGGGGATTCGGGTCAACGCGGTGCGTCCGGGCTACATCTACACCGATTTCCACGCGCTGAGCGGCGATCCGGACCGGGTCAGCAAGCTGGAGTCGGCGATTCCGATGGCCCGAGGCGGGCGGCCGGACGAGGTGGCGGAGGCGATTGTGTGGTTGCTGTCGGACAAGGCTTCGTATGCCACCGGGACTTTTGTCGATCTTGGCGGCGGGCGCTAAGCTCGATCCTTCTAGTGCCCCGGCCGACCTGATCGCCAGCAGGCTGGCTCCCACAGGAAAATGGATTCCAAATGTGGGAGCCAGCCTGCTGGCGATTGCTATCGATCACGCAACATCTATCCCTCAAAACGACCGCACAATCCGCCCCAACGTCTCCATCGCCTTTTCCGACGCCTCGGTCCACGGGCTGCCGTAGTTCAAACGGATGCAATTCCTGAAGCGCTGGGTCGGCGAAAAAATCGGCCCCGGCGCAATGCTGATGCCCTGCGCCAGCGCCATCTGAAACAACTTCAACGAATCCATCTGCGGTGGTAGTTCCAGCCACAGGAAATAGCCACCCGCTGGTTGGCTCACGCGGGTCTGCGCCGGAAAGTAGCGGGCGATGGCCGCGAGCATGGCGCTTTGCTGTTCTTCGAGGGCGTAGCGCAATTTGCGTAAGTGACGGTCGTAGCCGCCGTGTTGCAGGTAATCGGCAATGGCCGCCTGGGCTGGCATCGAGGCGCACAGCGAGGTCATCAGTTTCAGGCGTTCGATCTTCTGCGCGTAGCGTCCGGCGGCGACCCAGCCGATGCGGTAGCCGGGGGCCAGACTCTTGGCGAACGAGCCGCAGTGCATCACCAGACCTTCGGTGTCGAAAGCCTTGGCCGGTTTCGGCGCCTGCTGGCCGTAATAGAGCTCGGCGTAGACATCGTCCTCGATCAGCGGCACTTGATGGCGTTTCAGCAGTTCCACCAGTTCCTGTTTCTTGGCCTCGGGCATGGTTGCGCCCATCGGGTTCTGGAAGCTGGTCATGCACCAACAGGCTTTGATCGGGTGCCGCTCAAGGGTCTGGGCGAGCACGCCGAGGTCGATGCCGTCGCGCGGGTGCACGGGGATTTCCACGGCTTTGAGCTTCAGCCGCTCCAGCACTTGCAGGCTGGCGTAGAACGCCGGGGCCTCGATGGCCACCAGATCGCCGGGTTCGGTCACCGCTTGCAGGCACAGGTTCAGCGCTTCGAGGGCGCCGTTGGTGATCAGCAGTTCTTCCATCGGCAGCATCAGCCCGCCGACCATGTAGCGCAGGGCGATCTGCCGGCGCAATTGCGGGTTGCCCGGCGACATGTCGGTGACCACCATGCGCGGGTCCATCTCCCGGGCGGCGCTGGCCAGCGAACGTGACAGACGTTGCAGCGGGAACAGTTCAGGGCTGGGGAAAGCAGAACCGAACGGTACGGTGCTCGGGTCCTTGATTGATTCCAGCACCGAGAACACCAGTTCACTGACGTCGACCTTGGTGGATTCGTTGACCGGGCTGCTGATCACCGGCTCCGAGAACGGGCTCGGGGCGTGGGTGTTGACGAAGTAACCGGAGCGCGGGCGGGCGCGGATCAGGCCGCGACGTTCCAGCAGGTAATAGGCCTGGAACACCGTGGACGGGCTGACGCCGTAGGTCTGGCTCGCGTAGCGCACCGACGGCACCCGCTGGCCGGGGCCAAGGACGCCGGAGCGGATCAGTTCAGCGATGTCGTCGGCGAATTTTTCGTAGCGTTTCATCTTGGGTCCGGATTGATTTCTTTCTGGAAGACCGTGTCGCCTTCATTCGCGAGCAAGCTCGCTCCCACAGTTGACCGTATTCCTCTGTGGGAGCGAGCTTGCTCGCGAATGGCCGCGCCGCAGTCTAAGGGATCATCGATTCATCGGCGCAACAAACCGGCTCTTCGCCACGCTATAAACCTCGGGCTCGTCACTGTCGGCAATCTTGAAGCTCAAGGTCTGCGAGCTGCTGGCCGGGCGTTCCGTGGTCATGGCCACCGACACCGGCACATCGACGATCTCGCCCGGGGCCAGGCTCAGTTCGGTCTTGCCTTGGAGCTGGAAGCCGTCGCCATGTACCAGCGTCAGGTTGTAGTCCTGGCGCTGCTGGGTCTTGTTGATGACTTTGAGGGTGTAGATGTTCTCGATCTGGCCCTGTCCGTTCTCGCGGAACAGGCCACGGTCCTTGGTCACGTCCAGCGAGACCATCGGCCGCTCGACCAGGGCCAGGGCGAGGGCGCCGATCATCACCACCAGCACTGCGACGTAGCCGATCAGTCGTGGGCGCAGAAGATGCGTCTTGCCTCCCTGCAACTCGCGCTCGGAGGTGTAGCGGATCAGGCCTCGCGCATAGTTCATCTTGTCCATGATCGAGTCGCAGGCGTCGATGCACGCTGCGCAGCCGATGCATTCCATTTGCAGGCCGTCGCGGATGTCGATACCGGTCGGGCAGACCTGCACGCACAACTGACAATCGATGCAATCGCCGAGACCGGCTTCGGCCGGCTTCACGTCGCGCTTGCGGGGGCCACGGTTTTCGCCACGGGCGGCGTCGTAGGAAATCGCCAGGGTGTCCTTGTCGAACATCACGCTCTGGAACCGCGCATACGGGCACATGTGCATGCACACCGCTTCGCGCAGCCAGCCGGCGTTGATGTAGGTGGCGGCGGTGAAGAACAGCACCCAGAACAGGCTGACACCGCCGATCTGCAAGGTCAGCAGCTCGTCGGCCAGCGGGCGGATCGGGGTGAAGTAACCCACAAAGGTCAGACCGGTCAGCACGCTGATCGCCAGCCACAGGGTGTGCTTGGCCGCACGCCGGGCCAGTTTGTTCAGGCTCCACGGCGCCGCTTGCAGCTTGATGCGCTGGTTACGTTCGCCCTCGGTGATCTTCTCGCACCACATGAAGATCCACGTCCACGAGCTCTGCGGGCAGGTGTAGCCGCACCAGACCCGGCCTGCGAACACGGTAATGGCGAACAGGCCGAACGCGGCGATGATCAGCAGCGCCGACAGCAAAATGAAATCCTGCGGCCAGAAGGTTGCGCCAAAGATGTGGAATTTGCTTTCGGAAAGGTCCCACAACACCGCCTGACGCCCGCCCCAGTTCAGCCACACCGTGCCGAAAAACAGCAGGAACAGAAATCCCGCGCCGCTCATGCGCAAGGTGCGGAACAGGCCGGTGAAGCTGCGGGTGAAAATCTGGTTGTCGCTGGTGGCGTGTTTCGCCTTCATTGGACGCGCCGGTACTTTTTTTATCTGGGGAGATGCTTCTACGGTTCGGACGGGGATTCGTTCGCTCATGGTCGTTCGCTCATCAGCCTCCATCAGGCCGGTGAACTATGAGCGCCGATCTGTTTGCATAACAGACTCAGGTATTTCAATAAAAAGCGTATCAGATGGGTTCTGCGTCCGGCCCTGCGACAACTTGAAGCAGTTGGTGGAGCGGGGCGCAGACGCCTATCCCGGACGGCTGCGCGGAATATTGACCGGGGTCAGTCAAATCACCGAATCACTGTCGGTGGCCTTGAGGTGTTTGCGCCCGTCCTTGGCGCCCGCGACGGTCAGGGCATCGGCTTCGGCCTCGGTGATGTAAATGCGCCGGCCTTCGATTTCCACGGCAGACATGGATTTATCGCTGTCGGTGATGACCGTCAGGTCGCCGCACAGGCGAATCTGTTCACCGTTTTCTGTGGCGAAAAAACAGGTCTGGTTTTCGATGCGCACGGTCATGGGGCTGTCCTTTTTCCAAGGTGTGTTGAAAGGTTAGGGCGCAGCTCCCGGTGATCGTTCTACGCAACCGATTAATGGTCGCTGCTGTCCACCTTCCATGATCCCTTCACAAGGACTGCACGATGAACGCCTGGTGGCATGAAGTGTGGGAAACCCTGCAAACGGAATTCGCCGACATAGGTGATGCGTCGCAACTGACACGGATTACCGTGCGCCTGTTGATGGCGGCAGTACTGGGCGGAATTCTCGGGTTCGAGCGTGAGCACAAAGGCAAGGCTGCCGGGGTGCGAACGCACATGCTGGTGGCCCTCGGCGCGGCGTTGTTTGTGCTGGTGCCGCAACTGTCCGGCTCACAGGCCGACGCCATGAGCCGTGTGGTGCAAGGGGTGATCGCCGGTATCGGCTTCCTCGGGGCCGGCACCATTTTGAAGAATCACGAAGGTGACGAAGGTCACGTCAAGGGGCTGACCACCGCTGCAGGTCTGTGGATGACCGCCGCCATCGGTGTCGCGGCCGGGCTAGGCCGCGAGGCGACGGCGGTGCTCAGTACGTTGTTGGCGCTCGGAATCTTCAATGTCATGCCGCGGATCGTCAAAGTCTTCGAAAGAGACCATGAGCCTTGATCAGACAATCACCGGCGGCATGGTCGACGGTGGCTCTTCCTTGGGCGGCGGCGTGGTGCCTGGCGGCTCCTGTTCCGGGATCGGTTGCGGCTCGGTTTCGGGCAGCACCGGTTTGTCGATGTTCGGATCGGGCGTTTCAGCAGGGATCGGAATCGTCATCAGATGAACCTCCGTGTGGCACATGGCGTGAGAAGTGCTTAAGTGGGTTGACCACTTCTGCGCGAAATCGATCCGATTTTGTGGCGGGGCAAATCCCTGTGAACTTTTGTCGCCGAGGTTCGCTCGGAACCTGAGAGCGTTCATGGTCGGGCACAGGTCCGGCCGTGAGTATCGAACAGGCAAACGAGCGTCCTTGGGGCGTTAAGGAGAGATGCTCAATGACTGCTGAAAAACCCTCCGAACAGAGCTACAACCCGCACATCCCGCTTTCGCAGGCGTTGCTGCTGCCGCGCATCGTCATTGAAAACACCCGGCCGACCCTCGATGGCGGGCAGTTTGCCGTCAAGGCGGTGGTCGGGCGCGAGATCGTGGTCACCAGCAAGATCTTCGCCGACGGTCACGACAAACTGGCGGTGCGCATCCGCTGGCGCGAGGAAGGCGAGGAAGTCTGGCAAAGCGAAGTCATGAGCGATCAGGGCAACAACGGCTGGGAAGGCCGGTTCCGGCCCCAGCGCATGGGCCGCTATCTGTACCTGATCGAAGCCTGGATCGACCAGTTCGCCAGTTTTCAGTACGAACTGGAGAAGAAACACCTGGCCGCCGTCCCGGTCAGCCTGGAGCTGCAAGAAGGCCGCACGATGGTGCAACAAGCGGCCGAACGCAGCGAAGGCCAACTCAGCGAACGGCTGGCGGCGTTGCACCACGAATTGTCCGGCCTGCTCGAAACCGAGCAGGTCACGCTGTTTCTGCACCCGCAAAGTGCGCAGTTGATGGCCGAGGCCGATCACCGCCCGTATCTGAGCATCAGCCCGGAATTTCCGCTGGACGTTGAACGGGAATTGGCCGAGTTCGCCGGTTGGTATGAGCTGTTTCCCCGCTCGATCACCGACGATCCCGCCCGCCACGGCACGTTCAATGATGTGCACTCGCGCCTGCCGATGATTCAGGACATGGGCTTCGACGTGTTGTATTTCACACCGATCCACCCGATCGGCCGCAGTCATCGCAAGGGCCGCAACAATTCCCTGACCGCCGGGCCCGACGATCCTGGCAGCCCTTACGCAATTGGCAGTGAGGAGGGCGGGCACGAAGCGATTCATTCGCAGCTCGGCACCCGCGAGGATTTTCGTCGACTGGTGGCGGCTGCCGCTGACCATGGTCTGGAAATCGCCCTCGATTTCGCCATCCAGTGTTCCCAGGATCACCCATGGCTCAAGCAGCACCCAGGCTGGTTCAACTGGCGGCCGGACGGCACGATCAAATACGCGGAAAACCCGCCGAAGAAATACCAGGACATCGTCAATGTCGACTTCTATGCGCCGGAAGCAATTCCGAGCCTGTGGGTCGAACTGCGCGACATCGTTGTCGGCTGGGTCGAGGAAGGCGTGAAGATCTTTCGCGTCGACAACCCGCACACCAAACCGCTGCCGTTCTGGCAATGGCTGATCGCCGACGTACGCACGTTGCACCCCGAAGTGATCTTCCTCGCCGAGGCGTTCACTACCCCGGCGATGATGGCGCGGCTGGGCAAGGTCGGTTACACCCAGAGCTACACCTATTTCACCTGGCGCAATACCAAGGCCGAACTGGCGAGTTACTTCAGCGAACTCAACGAATCGCCGTGGCGCGAATGCTACCGGCCGAATTTCTTCGTCAACACGCCGGACATCAACCCGGCGTTCCTGCATCAATCGGGGCGCCCGGGATTTCTCATCCGTGCGGCGCTGGCGACCATGGGCTCGGGCCTGTGGGGCATGTATTCGGGGTTCGAGCTGTGCGAATCGGCGCCGGTGCCGGGCAAGGAGGAATACCTCGATTCCGAGAAGTACGAAATCCGCGTCCGCGACTTCAACCAGCCCGGCAACATCATCGCCGAGATCGCCCAGCTCAACCGTATCCGCCGGCAGAACCCGGCGCTGCACAGTCATCTGGGCCTGAAGATCTACAACGCCTGGAACGACAACATTCTGTATTTCGGCAAGCGCAGCGCCGATGGCAGCAATTTCATTCTGGTGGCCGTCAGCCTCGATCCGCATCACCCGCAGGAGGCGAATTTCGAACTGCCGCTGTGGGAAATGGGCCTGCCGGACGACGCCACCACCCACGGCGAGGACCTGATGAACGGCCATCGCTGGGACTGGCACGGCAAGTACCAGTTCATGCGGATCGATCCGGCTTATCAGCCGTTCGGGATCTGGCGGATCACCGCCTGAACACAGATCCCCTGTGGGAGCGAGCCTGCTCGCGAATACGGGCCAACATTCAATACATATGTTGCCTGCCAAATCGAATTCGCGAGCAGGCTCGCTCCCACAGGTTGCTCATCGTTTGCGAGCCAAGTGATCGGCTCACCGTGTTTATAGAATTGAACAGGAGTTTCACATGGCGAAGAAACCCAAGGCAGCCACCTTCATCAAGGACCCGCTCTGGTACAAGGACGCGGTGATCTATCAGGTTCACGTCAAATCCTTTTTCGACTCCAACAATGACGGGATCGGCGATTTTCCCGGCCTGATCGCAAAACTCGATTACATCGCCGAACTCGGCGTCAACACCATCTGGCTGCTGCCGTTCTACCCGTCGCCACGGCGCGATGACGGTTACGACATTGCCGAGTACCGTGGCGTACACAGCGATTACGGGACGATGGCCGACGCCAAACGCTTCATCGCCGAAGCACACAAGCGCGGTTTGCGAGTCATTACCGAGCTGGTCATCAATCACACCTCGGACCAGCACCCGTGGTTCCAAAGGGCGCGCAAGGCCAAGCCCGGTTCGGCGGCCCGCGACTTTTATGTGTGGTCGGATGACGACCAGAAATACGACGGCACCCGGATCATTTTCCTCGACACTGAAAAGTCCAACTGGACCTGGGACCCGGTGGCCGGCCAATACTTCTGGCACCGTTTCTATTCGCACCAGCCGGATCTGAATTTCGATAATCCACAAGTCATGAAAGCCGTGCTGTCGGTGATGCGTTACTGGCTGGACATGGGCATCGACGGTCTGCGGCTGGACGCGATTCCGTACCTGATAGAACGCGATGGCACCAACAACGAAAACCTGCCGGAGACCCACGACGTCCTCAAGCAGATCCGTGCCGAAATCGACGCCAATTACCCGGACCGCATGCTGCTGGCCGAAGCCAACCAATGGCCGGAAGACACCCAGTTGTACTTCGGCGACACCGACGCCGAGGGCGTCAATGGCGACGAATGCCACATGGCGTTCCACTTCCCGCTGATGCCGCGCATGTACATGGCGCTGGCCCAGGAAGATCGCTTCCCGATCACCGACATCCTGCGCCAGACCCCGGAGATCCCGTCCAATTGCCAATGGGCGATCTTCCTGCGCAACCATGATGAACTGACTCTGGAGATGGTCACCGACAAGGAGCGCGACTACCTCTGGAATTACTACGCCGCCGACCGCCGTGCGCGGATCAACCTCGGCATCCGCCGGCGTCTGGCACCGTTGATGGAGCGCGACCGTCGGCGCATCGAACTGCTCAACAGCCTGCTGCTGTCGATGCCCGGCACGCCGACCCTGTATTACGGCGATGAGATCGGCATGGGCGACAACATCTATCTGGGCGACCGAGACGGCGTGCGCACGCCGATGCAATGGTCGATCGACCGCAACGGCGGCTTCTCCCGGGCCGACCCTGCCAGTCTGGTACTGCCGCCGATCATGGACCCGCAGTACGGCTTCCAGTCGGTCAACGTCGAAACCCAGGCCGGCGATCCGCATTCGCTGCTGAACTGGACCCGGCGTCTGCTGGCCGTGCGCAAGCAGTCCAAGGCGTTCGGTCGTGGCGCCTTGAAAATGCTCTCGCCGGCCAACCGCCGCGTGCTGGCCTACACCCGCGAATACACCGGGCCTGACGGCAAACACGAAATCATCCTCTGTGTGGCCAACGTTTCGCGCAGCGCCCAGGCGGTGGAGCTGGACCTGTCGGCCTACGTCGGCATGGTGCCGGTGGAGATGCTCGGCGGTAATGCATTTCCTCCCATCGGCCAGCTCAACTTTCTGCTGACCCTCGCGCCTTACGGTTTCTACTGGTTCGGCCTCGCGGCGGAAAATCAGATGCCGAGCTGGCACGTCGAACCGGCGCAGAGCCTGCCGGACTTCACCACGCTGGTGCTGAAAAAACGCATGGAAGAACTGCTGGAGGCGCCGTCCCGGGCCACCCTCGAACAGGACATCCTGCCGAACTGGTTGCAGAACCGCCGCTGGTTCGCCGGCAAGGACGCGGCCATCGAGCACGTCCGGCTGGCCTACGGCGTACGTTTCGGTGACGCGCAGCATCCGGTGTTGCTCAGCGAAATCGAAGTCAGCAGCGGCGGGCAGACCGGTCGTTATCAATTGCCGTTCGGCTTTATCTCGGAAGATCAGGTCGGGCCGGCCTTGCCGCAGCAACTGGCATTGTCCCGTGTGCGTCGGGTCCGGCAGGTCGGTCTGATCACCGATGCGTTCAGTCTCGAAGCCTTTATTCGTGCGGTTTTACAAGGCATGCAAAGTGGCACGGTGCTGGACTCCAGCGATGGCGAAATCCGTTTCGAGGCCACGCCGCAACTGGAAAGCCTGGGGCTCGGCGGCGAATCCGAAGTGCGCTACCTGTCCGCCGAGCAGTCCAACAGTTCAGTGGTGATCGGCAACAGTCTGGTGCTGAAACTTATCCGTAAAGTCGCTTCTGGCGTACACCCGGAACTGGAGATGAGCGCTTACCTGACCGCCGCCGGATTTGCCAATATTTCCCCGTTGTTGGGCTCGGTGATTCGCCGCGACGGGCAGGGTGAAGACAACCTGCTGATGATTGCCCAGGGCTATTTGAGCAACCAGGGCGACGCCTGGGAATGGACGCAGAACAACCTCGAACGGGCCTTGCGTGACGAGCTGGCGGACGCCGTGTCCGAACAGTCGCAGCACTACAACGCTCTCGGCGAGCTGAAGGACTTTGCCGGCATGTTGGGGCAGCGACTGGGGGAAATGCATCAGGTACTGGCGGCGCCCACCGACAACCCGGACTTCGCGCCACAGGTCAGTTCGGCCAAGGATGTGCAGGCCACCGGCAAGGACGTGGGCGCTCAGGTCGAGCACGCGCTCAAGCTGCTCAATCAGCATCAGGGCGAACTCGATGCGGCGGATCAGAAGCTTGTGAGTCGATTGCTCGACCACAAGAAAACCATCCTCGCCCACGTGCAGGAACTGGCGAAAAAATCCGCCGGTGGCTTGCGCATTCGGGTGCACGGCGACCTGCATCTGGGGCAGGTGCTGGTGATCAAGGGCGATGCGTACCTGATCGATTTCGAAGGCGAACCGGCGCGGCCACTGGCCGAGCGTCGCGGCAGGCACAGTCCGTACAAGGATGTCAGCGGTGTGCTGCGTTCCTTCGATTACGCCGCTGCGATGACTATCAACGTGCACAACGTCGATAACAGTCCCGAGGCCGAGGCGGCGCGTCGACGGGTTGCCGAGCGTTATCTGCGTGAGGCCCGCGAGGCATTTGTCGAGGCATATCAGCGAGCGGCAGCTAGTCTTGATCATGCCTGGCAGGATCCTGAAGGTGCCGACGCCGCACTGGCGTTGTTCGGTCTGGAGAAAGCGGCCTACGAAGTGGCCTATGAAGCCGAAAATCGCCCCACCTGGCTGCCCGTGCCGTTGCACGGTCTGTATGGGTTATTGACGGGGCTGGAACCCTTTTCCGATCTTGGTGGAGAGTAGTCATGAGTTTCTCGAACAAGGAACAGGGTCACGTTAAAGAGCGTTTGCTGCCCGGGGCCAGGGATATCGATGCCCTGGTGCGCGCAGAACATCAGGACCCGTTTTCCATTCTCGGGCCCCACGGCGATGGTGCCGGCGGGCAGTTCATCCGGGCGTATCTCCCCGGCGCATTGAGTGTCACGGTGCTGGACAAGGACAGCGGCGAAGAGCGCGGCCCGCTGGAGGCGACCGAGACGCCGGGGCTGTTTGTCGGCCATTTTGAGCATTCGCGGCCTTATCTGCTGCGTACGCGTTGGGCCGGTGGCGAACAGGTCGCGGAAGATCCCTACAGTTTTGGCCAGTTGCTCGGTGAAATGGATTTGTATCTGTTCGCCGAAGGCAATCACCGCGACCTCAGCAGCTGCCTCGGCGCGCAGTTGAAAACTGTGGATGGCGTCGACGGCGTGCGATTCGCCGTGTGGGCACCGAATGCCCGGCGGGTGTCGGTGGTCGGCGATTTCAACGTCTGGGACGGGCGCCGGCATCCGATGCGGCTGCGCCATCCGTCCGGGGTCTGGGAGCTGTTCATTCCGCGCCTGCAGGCGGGCGATCTGTACAAATACGAAATCCTCGGTGCCCACGGCATCCTGCCGCTCAAGGCCGACCCGATGGCCCTGGCCACCAGCCTGCCGCCGGACACCGCGTCGAAAGTCGCCGCGCCGTTGCAGGTCGACTGGCAGGATCAGGACTGGATGACCGGCCGCCGCGAGCGCCAGCAACACAATGCGCCGCTGTCGATCTACGAGCTGCATGCCGGATCCTGGCAATGCGAACTGGACGACCTGGGCGAAGTGGCCCGCCAGTACACCTGGCCGGAGCTGGCCGAGCGACTGATTCCCTACGTCAAGGAACTGGGCTTCACCCACATCGAACTGATGCCGATCATGGAGCACCCGTTCGGCGGCTCCTGGGGTTATCAGTTGCTGTCGCAATTCGCCCCGAGTGCGCGTTACGGCACGCCGGACGAGTTCGCGGCGTTCGTCAACGCCTGCCATCAGGCCGATATCGGGGTGATTCTCGACTGGGTGCCGGCGCATTTTCCGACCGATAC
Organism: Pseudomonas sp. 91RF; assembly: GCF_003576265.1. NCBI lineage: Bacteria > Pseudomonadati > Pseudomonadota > Gammaproteobacteria > Pseudomonadales > Pseudomonadaceae > Pseudomonas > Pseudomonas sp. 91RF. The sequence continues at coordinate 89,719 of NZ_QWFC01000007.1, read as the reverse complement.
CCATGGCTTGGCGCAATTCGACGGCACGGCGTTGTACGAATACGGCAACCCGCTGGAAGGCTTTCATCAGGACTGGGACACACTGATCTACAACCTCGGCCGCACTGAAGTGCACGGCTACATGCTGGCGTCGGCGCTGCACTGGCTGAAGCATTTCCATGTCGACGGGCTGCGGGTCGATGCGGTGGCGTCGATGCTCTATCGCGACTATTCACGCAAGGCCGGGGAGTGGGTGCCCAATCGCCATGGTGGACGGGAGAATCTGGAAGCCATCGACTTCCTTCGCCACCTCAACGATGTGGTGGCGCTGGAAGCGCCGGGCGCGCTGGTGATCGCCGAGGAATCCACGGCCTGGCCCGGCGTCAGTCAAAGCACCCAGCAGGGCGGCCTCGGCTTTGCCTATAAGTGGAACATGGGCTGGATGCACGATTCGCTGCATTACATCCAGCAGGATCCGGTTTACCGCGCACATCACCACAATGAGTTGAGTTTCGGCTTGGTGTACGCCTGGTCCGAGCGTTTCATTCTGCCGATCTCCCACGACGAGGTAGTGCACGGCAAGCATTCGCTGATCGACAAGATGCCCGGCGACCGCTGGCAGAAGTTCGCCAACCTGCGGGCCTATCTGAGCTTCATGTGGACCCATCCGGGCAAGAAGCTGCTGTTCATGGGTTGCGAGTTCGGGCAGTGGCGCGAGTGGAATCACGATCAGCAGCTGGACTGGTATCTGCTGCAGTATTCCGAGCACAAAGGTGTGCAGAAACTGGTTGGCGATCTGAATCGGTTGTACCGCGAAGAGCCGGCGCTGCACGAGCAGGACGATGCACCGCAAGGGTTCCAGTGGTTGATCGGTGACGATGCGATCAACAGCGTCTATGCGTGGCTGCGCTGGAGCAAGGAGGGGACGCCGGTGCTGGTGGTGGCCAACTTCACGCCGGTGCCGCGTCAGTCGTACCGGGTGGGCGTGCCGTTTGCCGGACGCTGGAAGGAGCTGCTCAACAGTGATGCCGACACCTATGCCGGTTCCAACTATGGCAACGGCGGCGGTGCGTTTACCGAAGACGTGGCCAGCCATGGTCAGGCCTTGTCGCTGGAGCTGAACCTGCCGCCGCTGGCGGTGTTGATCCTCAAGCCCGAGGGTTGATGATAAACCTGCGGGAGCAAACGGCTTGCTCCCGCAGGAGCGTGCTTACCAGCGCATCCGCACCCCGAGACTGCCGATTAACCCGTTCAGATCGTTGTCATCCACATCACTGCTGTAGTCGGCGCTGACGTACAGACTCACTGACGGCGTGACCTTCGCCACCAGACCCAGACCAAGTTCCACCGTCGAGGACTTGCGGCTGCTGCTGATCTTGTCCACTTGATCGAGCGTCACCGCGTTGCCGGTGTACACCGTGTGCCAGAGGTTGGTGCGCACGTAGGGTTCGACCGGCAGACCGCTCAGGTCGTAGCTGCCTTTCAGGCGGGCGCCGACCCGGCCGCTCCAGGACGAAATATCAGTCGATGAAGCGTTGCCCGAGCCCGCGTAAGGCGTGTCGAGGGTGATGCGCTGATTGATCAACTGCGCCTGTGGCTCGACTACCCAGTTTTCGCTCAGTCCGATCGGGAAACCGCCTTCCACCGAGAGGGTCATCGCGCTGCCTTCCGTGGCCAGGCGCGCACCCTGTTCATTGCGGCTGAAACCACTGACCCGGCCACCGCTGGCTGACAGGTCGACATGCCAGCCCTGGGCCCCGGTCAGGCTGTAATAGGCACCGAGGCTCTGGCCCTGCAGATTGAGGGTGTCGGTGGTCGGGTCGGCGAGGGCGCGGTTGACGATCAGGCCGCTGCCGTTGCCCTGGATCTGATTCAGGCCGCCGATCAGACCGATACGCTGGGTCTGGCCGCCACTGCCATGCAAGGTCAGCACCGCCGGCCCTTTAACTTCCCCCGAGCCGGGCACCGCAAACCCGGTGCCAAGGATGTCGGTCTGTGCCAGGCGAGAAGGCTGCCCGTAAAGCTGATCCCACTCCGAGGGGGCGAGATCCTCGGTGATCAGACGTGTGCCGCGCAGATCCGGGCGCGGGCTCAGGCGTTGCGAATCGGGCGTGATGACGGTCGCGGGCAGCGTCATGATCGGGACGTCCTGGCGATACCAGGGGGTAGTCTCATCCGCCACAGGACCCGCCTGCGCCTCCATGGATGAGCACAGCAAGATAGAACTTGAAACGGTGCAAAAGGTGATTTTGATCTCGTGTGGGGTGAGTGAAGTTTTCATGAAGGTCTACCTTGCTAGCGCATGCGGTATCTCGCCTTGGCGTCTCTCCTACCCCGAATGAGGGGCGACCGAATGGAGCGAGGCGAACCTGGGGCAGCCCGTTTTCACGAGTGTCCGAAGGCTCGCCCCGAGTAGTGGTTCCGGGGGTAGTAAGGTAGAGCTAAGAAGACCGCTGACATTGCGTCAAGAAAATGGACGATGAGCGGTATGGCTAAATCAAAGGTCGCAAGCGTTTGTTTTTCTGCACATATCTAAGTTGTTGTTTGCAGGGAGAAACACACCTTGAACCGCGAGACAGAGCGTTTGCTTAGTCTGCTATCGGCTTGCCAATTGATGCGATCGCCCCTGTTTCCTGCCAGTCCATGCAGGTCATTACTGTCAATATTGCTACTGTAATCGGCACTGGCGTAAACACTCACTGCTCGGTCGAGCTACAAATGCACCTCGACCGCCAACGGCAGATGGTCCGACAGATGCGTCCAGGGTTTGCTGCCAAGAATCTGCGGGTCATGACTGCTGGCATTGCGCAGGTAGACCCGGTCGAGCCGCAGCAGCGGAAAGCGCGCCGGGTAGGTCTTGGCCGGTCGCCCGTGATGGCGCTCGAACGCTTCGTGCAGGTAGTCGCGACGGGCGAGGGCGACATTGCCCTGCATCTGCCAGTCATTGAAGTCGCCGGCGATGATCACCGGTGCATCATCCGGCAGGGATTCGAGCAACTGGCAGAGCAGCTGCAACTGCAATTGCCGGTGGCTTTCCAGCAGGCTCAGGTGTACGCAGATCGCATGGACTTCGGCATGCCCCGGTACGTCCAGTACGCAATGCAGCAGGCCCCGTCGTTCGGGGCCGGTGATCGAAACGTCGAGGTTGCGGTATTCGCGGATCGGGTACTTCGACAGCAGCGCATTGCCGTGGTGGCCGTCGGGGTAGACGGCGTTGCGCCCGTAGGCGAAATCGCTCCACATGCTGTCGGCGAGAAATTCGTATTGCGAGGTTTGCGGCCACTCGTTGTAACGGTTCGAGTGCCGTTCGTGTTCACCCACCACTTCCTGAAGAAACACCAGATCGGCGCTGGTGCTGCGTACCGCTTCACGCAGCTCCGGGAGGATGAAACGCCGATTGAGTGCGGTGAAACCCTTGTGTGTATTGACCGTCAACACCCGCAGGCGATGAATGGCGGACACGTCGATGGCATGACGCTTGGGATCGCTGGACACGGTCGCTCCTATGAATCATGACTGCCTCTTCTTGCGACTGATCCGGGCGCGGGCAGTTCACATTGAGTGACTGCCCGCGCCCGCCTGTCAGTCAACGAAGACAATTTCATAAGGCAGACGCATGCGCTCCAGAATAGCCTTGGGCAGCAGCGGCGCAATGCCGATGGCCGGCTCGCCGTTCAACTGGCTGGCGTAGGCGTGTGTGGCGTGGCTCTTGCGTGCGACGGTCCAGGTGTCGAGGCGCAGCTTGCGGGCGCGGTGCCACGGGATCTGTGCCTGATCCCGCTCCGGCCAGTGCCAGGCCCAGACCGGCACATCGTGGTACGTGGCGCCGGCCTGTCGGGCGGCTTTGGCGCTGGCGCGGCCGACCACTTCATGATCGGCGCTGCCGTCCTCGCACCAGGTGCTGAACACCACGTCGCCGGGGCGCAGGTAGCGGGAAATGAATTCCGTCAGCTGGGTTTCCTGATCGAGCAGGGCATTGTCGGTGAAACCGCCGCGCACCCATTTCAGGCTGTGCATCGGCAGGCCCAGACGGCGCAGGGCCTCGACGCTTTCCTGGGGACGGAAAACGCTCAGGCGTTTTTCTGACCACTGACGCGAGCCGGGGTGACTGGCGCTGCCATCGGTGATCGAGAGCAATTGCAGGGGATGGCCGAGGGCCGACAACAGTTGCAGCAGGCCGCCGCAGGTCACCACTTCATCGCCGGGATGGGGCGCAATGACCACCGCACGGGCACCGGGCGGCACGAGACTGTGGGTGTTGATGACCGGAATGTTGTCGAGTTGCGCGGCGCTGTTCCATATTTGCGCCGGCAGGCCGCTTTCGTTGAGAGATAACGGTTTCATGGGCAGGACGTCCTTGTTGTGTCTGGCCTTCAGTCGCACACGACCACGCGTGATTGACCCCTGAAGACTGGTTGATTACCCGGCAGCGCTCCGAACCCTGGATTGCCGCGATGCAGAGTATTGCTCAAGAAGGACGGTTCGTCGCGTCGCAGATCAATCTGCTCCGCTTTTTTTTATTCAGTCTGTGCCAAGTGTCGCAGATAGTCGCCAAAACCACCGCGCGCGCGACTGTCCAGGCGTGCGCTGGTAATGACCTGCGGGCGATGGCTCCAGGCGATGCTGGCCCCGCAACGCTCCAGTTGCCGGACCAGTTGCACATCCTCATCACAGGACAACGGCTCGAAACCGCCAGCGCGGACGTAGGCCTGCGCACTGACACCCAGATTGGCGCCATGGATGTGCCGGTGTCCCTCGCAGGCCTGGTAATCACGGTGATAGCGAATCTGCGCCGCTTCATCGAACGATTCATGCCAGCGTTCGACCGTCACCGTGCCGCACACGGCATCCATGCCCAGCCCCAGTTGTGCCACCAGCCAGTCTTCGGCGACCCGGCTGTCGGCGTCCGAGCAGGAAATCCAGCGCGCACCGCGTTCAAGCAGTTGTTGTGCGCCAATGGCGCGAGCCTGCCCGACATTGCGCGCGTCGATGCTCAGCGCCAGCACCGGGTACTGGCTGACGATGTGCGCCGAACGATCGGTGCAACTGTCGAGCACCACCAGGATTTCCACCGCTTCACCCGCCAGCAAAGGATGGTCACCCGCGCGCAGGGCGGCGCAGAGGCAGTCGTCGAGCCACTCTTCTTCGTTGTGTGCAGGAATCAGGATGCCAATCATCGCAACCCCTCCAGTGCGGCCACCGAGCGGGGCTCGCGACTCCAGACTTCGAGCAGGAAATCCGCTTCCTGATGCAGAACCAGTCGCGGCAGGTGCAACTGTTCGTGAATCAGATCGTGAACCTGACGGGCATTGAGCGGGCAACCTTCGATAGGCGGCCGCCAGTGGCAGGCGAGCAATTGCCCGTCTGCCGTCAGTGAATCGCTGATGCGGCGGATGACCTCTGTCAGATCCTGTCGATGGAGGTAGTAGCCGATTTCGCTGAAGACAATCAGGTCGAACTTTTCCTCAGGCCAGTCGCCCGGCAATCGACTGTGACGCACCTCGGCGTGGTCGAACAGGCTCAGTCGGGTACGCGCCAGATTGACCGCAGCGGTAGATGTGTCGCAGCACACCAATCGATCGCAGCGCTCGGCCAGTGCCGCACTCAGTTCACCGTTGGCGCATCCCGGTTCAAAGATTGCCCGGTAGTGCGGGCGGGGCAGGGCCGCCAGGGTCACGAGGCGTTTGCGCTGCTCGTACCAGCGCTGGCGGAATCCCCAGGGGTCGTTATTGCCCGCGAACAGGCCTTCGAAGTAGCGATTCTCGACGCTCACAGGAAGACCACCTCGAACGGTTGCAGCAGTCGATCGATGACATAGGGCGCGAGCACCGGTGGCAGGCCCGCGTCGGGATCGCACTCCAGTTGACTGGCAAACGCATGCACCGCATGACGCTTGCGCGCGACCTGCGCCGGGCTGAGCAGGATTTTGCGTGCCCGTTCCCAGGGCACGATGGCGTCTTCCGGGGTTGCCCAGTGCCAGGTCCAGACCGGCAGTTCGTGGCAAATCGCACCGACGCGCCGGGCCGCTTCGATGCTGGCGCGGCCGACGGCTTCATGGTCGCTGTGGCCGTCCTCGCGCCAGGTGGTGAAGATCACGTCGTCGGGTTGCAGGTAGTGAATCAGGTATTCGCACAGCATCGACTCGCGCGCGGCGACTTGCGTGTCGGGGAAGCCACCACGCAACCATTGCAACTGGTGCATGGGTAGGCCGAGGCGGCGCAGGGCTTCTGCGGATTCCTGCGGTCGCACCACACTCAGGCGCTCCACCGGCCAGCGATCCGAGCCGGGATGACTGGCGCTGCCATCCGTGACCGAAATCAGTTGAATTGTGCGCCCCGCCGCAGCGAGCAACTGCAGCAGTCCGCCGCATCCCAGGATCTCGTCGTCCGGGTGCGGGGCAATCACCACCGCCCTCGATCCCGGCGGCACCAGGTCGAGGATGTCGATGCTGTCCACCGCCGCCAGATGCCGTGAGCCCTGCCATTCATGCAGGGAGGTTCCCTCGCCGACGATCGGGTTGCGTTTCATAATGCCCAGCCCCCGCGTGGTTGTTGCGCAATCAATTGGCCAAGTGCCGCCAGATCCCGTTCGGCGTGGCTCTGGCGCAGGTAAACCGGCAGGTCGGCCGCCAGTCGGGCAAAGTGCGGATCCTTGCAGAACGGCCCGGCCCCGAGTGCTCGTCCGGTCTCGCGGATGACCTGTTCGGCGGCATCTTCGACGACTGCGCGAACGCGGCGGGCCAGCAGTTCGGCGTTGGCGTGGGGATTGCTGTCGATGTCCAGAGCGCTGACACGCAGCACTTGAGATGCAGCGTGCAAGGCGCTGTCGACGACGCCGAGACTGGCCAGCGCGTGTGGCTCTTCTCGTCGCGCACATTGCTGGCGCAAGCGTTCGCCGATCTCTTTCGCGGCGCCGTACCAGCACGCGGCGATCCCGATCCCGCCGTGCCAGAAACCCGGACGTTGCAGGTAATCGCCGGGGTCGCCGATCGCCTGGGCCTCCACATCATCGAACAGCACCTCGACGCTGCCGGTGGTGGCCATGCCGACGGCTTGCCAGCCCTGATCGGTCACGCGTACACCCGGTTGATCGAGCGCCACGGCCACCAGTTGCTGCCGATCCTCCTCATCCCACGCCGTGAGCAGGGCATGACTGAGCACCGCCGCCCCGGAACACCAGGCCTTGCGCCCGTTCAACCGCACCAGTTGCCCCGAACGGCTGACACGGACCCGCGCCTGTGGTGGTTCGGCCGCCCACATGCCCCACGTACTGTCGGGTGTCGGTGTGCCGCCGAGCTGCTCGATGATCGCCAAGGCATCGGTATGACCTTCGTAGAGTTTGCACAAACCCAGATCATGGCCGCCGACTTCGGACAGTCGTTGCCAGCGCTCCAGCGTGCGACCGCTGCCGGGCAACGGCAGTCGGTCCAGTCCGGCCTCGACCATTTCCCGCAGGCACCGCCCCAGCGCTGCGCTATCCCGGTAGTCCGGCGTGTGACGCGAGAAATAGCCCGAAAGATCCATCTCAGTCTTCCTCGTCGCGTTGCAGTTCGAACAACAGCAGCGAGCGTCCGGTGACCGAGTATTGATGGCCGAAATCGAAGCGTTCCTGACCCCGGATCGACGGTTGATTGGTGTCGACCATGCAGGTCCAGAAACTGCCTTCAGGCACTTCCGGCAAGGTGAAGTTGACGATGTCGTGGTGGGCGTTGACCACCAGCAGCAATGTGGCGTCAGCGCCCTTGCGGCGGATGCCGGTTTCCTGTGCACGGCCATCGAGCAGCATGCCCAGGCAACGGTTGTGTGCATCGTGCCAGTGCTCGGTGGTCATCTCTGTGGCGTCCGGTGCCAGCCAGGTCACGTCCTTGACCCCGATGTCTTCGTTGTACTCGCCCACCAGAAAACGCCCGCGTCGCAGGATCGGGTAGGTCAGCCGCAACTTGATCAGGCGTTTGACGAATTTCAGCAGCGCCTTGCCGTCCTCGCTCAGGTCCCAGTTGACCCAACCGATCTCGCTGTCCTGGCAGTAGGCGTTGTTGTTGCCGTCCTGGGTGCGGGCGAATTCGTCGCCGGCAACGATCATCGGCGTGCCTTGGGCCAGCAACAGGGTGGCGAAGAAATTGCGCATCTGCCGGTGACGCAGCGCGTTGATTTCCGGATCGTCGGTGGGCCCTTCGACGCCGTGGTTCCAGGACAGGTTGTTGTTGCTGCCGTCCTGATTGTTTTCGTCGTTGGCCTCGTTGTGCTTGTCGTTGTAGGACACCAGATCGTTGAGGGTGAAACCGTCGTGGGCGGTGACGAAGTTCACCGATGAATAAGGGCGTCGACCACGCTGATTGAACATCTCGCCGGAAGCGGTCATGCGGCTGGCGAAATCGGCGAGCTGACCGTCATCGCCTTTCCAGAAGGCGCGCACGGTATCGCGAAACTTGTCGTTCCACTCGACCCAGCCCGGCGGGAAGTTGCCGACCTGATAGCCGCCGGGGCCGCAGTCCCAGGGTTCGGCGATCAGCTTCACCTGACGCAGCACCGGGTCCTGACGGCAGGCGACGAGGAAACTGTGGCGTTCGTCGAAACCGTCGTGATAGCGCCCGAGGATGGTCGCCAGATCGAAGCGGAAACCGTCGACGTGCATTTCGCTGGCCCAGTAGCGCAACGAGTCGGTGACCATCTGCAGCACGCACGGGTGACTCAGGTCCAGGGTGTTGCCGGTGCCGGAGTCGTTGATATAGAAGCGCTTGTCGTCCGGCATCAACCGGTAGTACGAGGCGTTGTCGATCCCGCGCATCGACAGGGTCGGGCCCTGTTCGTTGCCCTCGGCGGTGTGGTTGTAGACCACATCGAGGATCACTTCGAGATTGGCTTCGTGCAGGTGCGCGACCATCTCCTTGAACTCGGCGATCTTGCCGCTGGCCAGGTAACGCGGGTCCGGGGCGAAGAAGGCGATGCTGTTGTAGCCCCAGTAATTGGTCATGCCCTTGTGCAGCAGGTGCTGGTCATTGACGAAAGCGTGAATGGGCAGCAGCTCAACGGTCGACACGCCAAGCTTGCGGATGTGTTCCAGCACATCGTCGACCATCAGCCCGGCAAACGTGCCGCGTACGTTATCCGGCACGGCGGGGTGGCGCATGCTGATGCCGCGTACATGGGTCTCGTAAATGATGGTCTTGTCCCACGGCACGCTGACGCGGTGGTCGTTGCCCCAGGTATGCGCCGGGTCGATGACCTTGCATTTGGGCACGAACGGCGCGCTGTCGCGCTCGTCGAAACTGAGGTCGGCGTCGGGGTGGCCGATGGTGTAGCCGAACAGTGCTTCGGACCATTTCAACTGGCCGACCAGTTGCTTGGCGTAAGGGTCGATCAGCAACTTGTTGTGGTTGAAGCGGTGGCCGTTCGCCGGATCGTAGGGACCGTAGACGCGGTAGCCATAGATCAGCCCCGGATGGGCATCGGGTAAATAGCCGTGGAAAATCTCGTCGGTGTATTCCGGCAGTTCGATGCGTTCGAGTTCGACTTCGCCGGCATCGTCGAAGATGCACAGTTCGACGCGGGTGGCGTTGGCGGAAAACAGCGCAAAGTTCACCCCCAGCCCATCCCAGGTGGCGCCGAGCGGGAAGGGCAGACCCTCGCGGATTCGCGTGGGTTCGGCATGTGCGGCGGGCTCGGCTTTCTTTGGATGAGTCATGATTGCTCCTGCAAATCGGGGTGGGCATTTTTAAAGGGCGAGTGAACCCACTGTGGCGAGCGAACCCGCCACACGGTCATTCAGTTCTATGGTTGGAAAAGCCTCAGATGGCCGGGGGCTTGCGCGGCGCGCGGGGCTTTTTCTCGGCGGCTTTTTCGCCCGGGGGAATCACTTTGGCGGCGCTGGCTGGCTTGGCTTTTGCCGTCGTGGCTTTGGGCTTGGCCGCTGTTGTCTTGGGGGCAGAGGCCTTGGTGCTCGCCGTTTTGGCGGCGGCAGCCTTCGGCGATTTCTTTGGAGCCAGTGCCTCGGCCTCGGCCAGTTTGCGTGCCATCTCCCAGTGGCGGGCTTCATGACCTTCGGGCTTACCTTCCGATTCCCAGATCTGATAGGCGAATTCGCGGATGCGTTTATCGTCGGTACTCATCGCAATGCTCCTGAACTGAACTCATGCTTCTAGAAGTGTTGGATAAACAGATTGACCGGGAAGTCCCCCAGCGCAGCGCTGACCTCCAGCTCCCTGTTTTTTGTGACTGCGGTGCTTGAAAAAAGTCCCTTCAGATTTTCGTCGGAGGCGGCGAACGGTAATTCCACCCGCGTATCGCCCCAACGCAGCGCATCGACCTGCGGGACGGCACCGTTTTCCAGCAGGGTCGCGCAACGGATCGGCACGATGACGATGGCCCGTTTCCCCTCGTGCTCGCGGGCAAACGCAAGCACGTTGTGCGCCTGGCTGCCCAGCACCTCCAGGGCCTGGTACGAGCCTCGGCGAAACAGCTCGGTGTGCTCGGCGCGCAGGTTCAGTACTTGCGCGATCAATGCTTGTTTGATGCGCCCGTCGCGCCAGTTCGACAGCAGTTCCGCTACGGGCGCGGGTTTCACGGATTGCTCTCGCAAGTCGTAGTCCACCGGCCGGCGGTTGTCCGGATCCACCAGGCTGAAATCCCAGTACTCGTTGCCCTGATACAGATCCGGCACCCCCGGCACGGTCATGTGCAGCAAGGTTTGCGCCAGACTGTTGAGGGCGCCGGCAGCAGCGATGCTGTTGACGCTCTTGGCCAGTGCCCCGCGCAGCAGCTCACCTTCGGGCGCCAGCAACAGTTGCTCGGTGAATGACTGGGCGGCGTTTTCGTAGGCTTCGTTCGGCGCACTCCAACTGCTTTGCAGCTTGGCTTCGCGCAGGGCTTTCTGCTGCCATTGCCAGATGCGTCTGGCGTAGTCGGTGAATCCGGCCTGATCGTCGTTGTGCAGCTCCAGCGGCCAACTGCCGAGCAGTGCCTGATACAGGATCAATTCGTCAGCGGGCGACGGCATCTGGTCGTCATTACGCAATGGCCGGGCGAGGGCACGCCACAGCTCGACCTGTTCGGCGTACCAGTGGCTGCGCTCGCTGAGCACGGCCAGCCGTGCACGGGTGTCTTCGCCGCGTTTGTGGTCGTGTGTGGCGGTGGCCAGCAGGTTGTCGGGGAATGTCGTCAGACGTTGCTGGTTGGTCGCATGAAAGTCGCTTACCGGGGCGCTGAACTGTTCGGTGTTGTAGCCCACGTCATTGCGCGACAGCAGCACCGCCGAGCGATACAGAGCGGTGTCCTCCACGGCTTTGGCGGCGGCGGGCGAGGTCAGTTGCTGAAAGCGTACGCAGGCGTGGCGCAGGATCTTGCGCGAACGCCCACGGGGCTTGCGCCGCCATGGCTGGCCGCCGAGCCAGCCGGCGACGGACTCAAGCACCGGCCAGTCGCTTTCGCTCAGTGTCTGCCGCGCACCTTCCATGGCCTGCTGGAAAAACACCTCGTCCTGCGCCGAGCGGCCCATCGCGCTGATGTAGGTGCGATACACCGGGAAGTGCACGATCAGCGCCTGCAGCACCCGGCGGATCGAGCCGAGCGTGAGGTCGCGAGTCATCAGGTCGTCCCGCGCCACTTGCAGCAGCGCCTGGGCAACGCTTTCGCAATCGCTGGCCAGCGAACCATTGAGAATCTGTTGACGCGCCAGCCGTGCCTCCTCGATAAACGCGGCGGGGCGCTCGGTACGGCGTTGCCACAGGTCGCCGAGCACATGCTCGCCGGCCGGGTCGTGTTGCAGCAGCGACAGCTGATTCATGAACTCGTAACCGGTGCTGCCATCCACCGCCCAGTCGGTGCGCAGGGTTTCGCCGTCGCCGAGAATCTTCTCGACGTAGATCGGCAAATGTCGCCCAGGTGCGAGAAAGTCGAGGCGTCGCCGCAGCTTGCGGCAGTAACCCCGTGGGTCGGCGAGGCCGTCGATGTGGTCGATGCGCAAACCGTCGATCAGGCCTTCTTCGATCAACTGGAAGATCTTGCCGTGGGTCGCCTCGAACACGGCGGGTCGCTCGACCCGCAGGCCGCCGAGTTCGTTGATGTCGAAGAAGCGCCGCCAGTTAATGTCATCCGCTGCGGTGCGCCAACTGGCCAGACGATAGCTTTGCCGCTCCAGCAGTTGATGCAGGCGCTGGAAACCGTCTTCGGTCTTCGAGTCGTAATGCGTCAGGTTGTGCTGAATGGCTTGCAGGATGTGCGGGTCGCTTGCCAGTTGCTGGAGTTCTTCCTTGAGCGGGACGGCCAGCGAGCGGGCATCGGTCTGGTAGCTGAGGCTGCTGAAGCGATCGGCCAGCGACTTCAGCGCTTCGTTCGCCGGCTCGTCGGTTTTTAGCAGTTCGCCGTAATCCCCGGGGCAGATCGGGAAGTGATGCTCGTAATGCTCGACATGGAAGGTGCCGGACTCGGCGTTGAACACCAGCGGCAGCGTGCCGTCCTGCAATGCAATGCCGTAATCGCTGCCAAGAAAGGGCAGCAACAGCTGGCCTTCCATCAACGGATCAGGCGAGTGCCATTGAATGTCGAAGAACTCGCCATAGGGACTGAGCCGGCCCCATTCCAGCAGGTCGAGCCACCACGGATTATCACCGCCGCCCACCGCCATGTGATTGGAGACGATGTCGAGGATCAGTCCCATGCCGTGCTCACGCAGAGCCGCGACCAGCCGGCGCAATGCCGGTTCGCCGCCAAGTTCCGGGTTGACCCGGGTCGGGTCGACCACGTCGTAGCCGTGCATGGAGCCTGCACGGGCCGCGAGCAGCGGTGAGGCGTAAACATGGCTGATGCCGAGCCGGGAAAAGTACGCCACCAGCGGCACGGCCTCATCGAGGGTGAAGCCCTTGTGAAACTGCAGACGCACCGTGGCGCGCAAGGTCAGGTTTTGCACTGTACTCATTGGTCACGCTCGGCGGCCTGAAGGCGGGCGCAGGCGAGCAGTTCCAGACGCCGCGCGGCATCGACGCCATCCAGCAAGGTGTCACTGGTGCCCGGCAGGCGCCGCGACCAGTTCGGATGAGTGTCGATGGTGCCGGGCAGGTTGGCCTGTTCGTCCAGGCCCAGCGCGTCCTCCAGCGGCAGCAGCACCAGCGGTGCGCGGGTATGGCCAAGGAAGCGGACACTGGCGTCGACCACCTGATCGGCTTCGTGGGACTCCTCGCGAAAGTTCTGCGGATCCTGGCTCAGGGCATTGCGTAACCCGTCGCGCTCGCGCTCGCGATAGCGGCGCCAGTCGATTTCGCCGTTGGCGTCGATCAGCCCGAGTCGTGCATTCCAGTCGATGTCCCGGCCATGCCACCAGCCGTTGAGCGTCGGCAGATCGTGGGTGCTGGTGGTGGCCAAAGCGTTGTCCGGCCAGTCGAGGATCGGTTTGAACCAGGTGTTGTCCTGTTCGAACAACAGCACGCGCATCCCGAGCATGGCGCGGGCGATCAGTTTTTCCCGCAGCCCGTCGGGCACGGTGCCGAGGTCTTCGCCCAGCACGATCGCTTGATGGCGGTGGGATTCGAGGGTCAGCAGACGCAGCAGGTCGTCCACCGGGTAATACAAGTACGCGCCGTCCGCCGGGGCTGCGCCGTTGGGAATCACCCACAGCCGTTGCAGGCCCATGACATGGTCGATACGCAGCCCGCCGGCGTGGGCGAAGTTGGCGCGCAGCATGTCGATGAACGCCCGAAAACCATTGCGCACCAGACCCTCCGGGGAGAACGCCGAGATGCCCCAGCCCTGGCCGGAGCGGTTGAGAATGTCCGGTGGCGCACCGACCGTCAGTGACGCCAGCAATTCGTCCTGAAAACTCCAGGCCTGGCTACCGGCACCGTCGGCACCCACCGCGAGGTCGGCGATCAGACCGATGCCCATGCCGGCGCTGCGGGCGGCGTTTTGCGCGCGTTCCAGGCAGCGGTGAATCAACCACTGGCAAAACGCGAAGTAGCCGATGCGTTCGGCGTATTCCTCGGCAAATGCACTGAGTGCCGCGCCGCGCGGGTCGTGCCAGTGTTCGGGCCATTCGCGCCAGTCGAGGTTCTCGCCACGGGCTGCGCGCATTTCCTGGATCGCTTCGAAGCGGCAGTGGTTTTCCAGCGCTTCGCCACCCGCGTCGCGGTAACTGGAGAAATCCGCCTGCAGCGGATGCTCGCCACGGATGAAACCTTCGTACAGCGCTTGCAGGAGTTTTTGCTTGGCGTCGGCGGCGCTGGGCCAGTCGATCAGTTTCAGGTTCTCCAGTTGCTCGAACTGATCGTTGAGGCCGGCCGCGTCGATGGCATCGCGCAGGGCGCGCTCGCCGAGAATGGTCCCCGGCGAGGCATACAAGGAATTGAGGAACAGGCGGCTGGACGGTGAATAAGGGCTGTAGCGCCCGGTGTCGGCGCTGAACATTGCGTGCAGCGGGCTGATTGCCAGTGCGTCGGCCCCGCGTTCGCCGGCGCTGCGGGCCAGTTCTTCCAGAGCCTGGGTGTCGCCGAAACCGCCGTCGCCGGGGCGGCGCAGGCTGTAAAGCTGCACGCTCAGACCCCAGGCGCGGGGGATCGGGTTGTCCACGGCATCGCCCACGCTGTAGCAACGCTCGGGGGCCACGGCGAGGGTGAAATGTTGATCGGCGATGTGGATTTGCTGATATCCGACTGGAATTTCACCGGGCAGCACCGCATCGGCATCGAGTTTGAGCGACAGTCGCGTGCCGTCCTCCAAATGAATCTCACAGGGGCTTCCGGGTTCGAAGTAACGCGCCAGATCGAGGCCCACGCCGACATCGGCGGTCAGCAGCGGCGGCAATTGGCGGTCCTGTTGCACTTGTTGCAGTTCCAGCAGGCTGGCGTCGATTTCCTGGGCCGAGCCGGCCGGGTGACCGAGCCCGGTGAGGACATTGCGCAGCACTGCCGGGGCGACTTTTTGCTGACGGCCATTGGCGTCGATCCAGTCGACCGCAAGGCCGGCTCGGCTGGCGAGAATTTCCAGTTGCGCATCGCTCATAGGCGCTCTCCATCCAGGGGTGGCAAAGGGGTTGCGGCCGTGAGGCTGACGAGCGCGCAATACGCGGGCAGTTGCCCTTCATCTGTCAGGTCGGCAGCGGGCGGCTGGCGCAGCAGCCACACCGATTCGGCCTGTGGTGGGTTGACCACCGGGCTGTCGCCGAGGTTCAGGTCGATTCGCAGCTCGCTGCCATTGCCCAGACGCCAGCGCGCGCTGACGGCGCCAGGCCCCAGCACTTGAGCGCCGAGCGCCTGGGTTCCGGGCAAGTGCGGAATGATGTGTTGATGGCGCAGTTGCAACAGGTGCCGATACAGCGCCAGGGTGGCCTGCTGCTTCGGTGTGCCGCTACCGATCAGCCGCGGTTGCGAGGCGTGGAACGTCTGTTCGGCGTTGGGATCGGGAATCTGCTCGCGGCGCTGTGGATCGGCAAACGCACTGAACGCGGCGAACTCGTTGCGCCGGCCTTCGCGCACCAATTTGGCGAGTTCGCCGTGGTGGCTGGTGAAAAACAGAAAGGGTTGCTCGGCGGCGTATTCGTCGCCCATGAACATCAACGGAATCATCGGTGACAACAGCAACAACACGGTGGCGGCCTGCAGGGCGCGAGGATCGGCCAGTTGATGCAGGCGTTCGCCGAAGGCGCGGTTGCCGATCTGGTCGTGGTTCTGCAGGAACAGCACAAACGCGGTGGACGGCAGATGTTCGCTCGGCTCGCCACGGGGCGTGCCGTGGCGGGTCAGTTGGCCCTGAAACACAAAACCCTGGCTCAGGCAGCGGGCCAGTTGTTCGGTGGGATGTTCGGCGTAGTCGGCGTAATAGGCATCGGTTTCACCGGTCAGCAGAACGTGCAGGGCATTGTGGCCGTCGTCGTTCCACTGGGCATCGTAGGCGTCTTCCAGCAGGCTGGCCTGATTGTGCTCGTTCTCCACGGTCAGCCAGACATGCCTCGCCGGGTCGATCTGCTGCCGGATGCGTTGCGCCAGTTCTTGCAGGAAATCCGGGTCTTCGATGGCATGCACCGCGTCCAGGCGCAGGCCGTCGAAACGGTATTCCAGCAGCCACATCAGCGCATTTTCGACGAAGAAGTCCCGCACTTCGCGGCGACGGAAATCAATGGCCGCGCCCCAGGGCGTGTGTTTGTCCTCGCGAAAAAAGCCCTTGGCGTAGCGATGCAGGTAATTGCCGTCCGGGCCGAAGTGGTTGTAGACCACGTCGAGAATCACCGCCAGGCCATAATCGTGAGCACTGTCGATCAGGTGTTTGAGCTGTTCCGGCGTGCCATAGGAAGCTTGCGGCGCGAAGTGCAGCACGCCGTCGTAACCCCAGTTGCGAGCGCCGGGAAACTGCGCGATCGGCATCAGCTCGATGGCGGTGATGCCCAGCCCGGCCAGTCGTGCCAGATGTTGTTCGACTTCGGCAAAACCGCCGAGGGCGCCGACGTGCAGTTCGTAGATCACCGCTTCGTTCCATGGCCGGCCTTGCCATGTACTGTGTCGCCAGTGATAAGCGTGCGGATCGACCACCACGCTGTGACGGTCGAGGTCGCTGTCCTGCGCCCTGGAGGCCGGGTCGGGCACCTCCAGTTCGCCGTCGATGTTATAGCGGTAGCGACGGCCGGCGGGGCAGTGGCTTTTGATTACGAACCAGCCATCGCCCTGCGGCAGCATCGGCAGGGACTGGCCGTTGTCCAGCTCGACGCTGACGTAAAACGCATCCGGCGCCCACAACGCGAATTGCGTGTGGTCGGCATCCAGCATGATCGCGCCGTGGGGCCAGGTTTCAGGGGACCGTGACGGCATCGTTGAAAACCTCCCTGGTTATTTGTGGTGCGTTTTACCCAGCGCCTTGGCCACCAGTTGTTCGTAGAGTTCGGCGTAGGGTTCGACGGCCTGGCACCAGTTGAACGGCGCGGCCATCGCCCGGCAACGCATGGCGTGCAGCAGATCCGGAAAGGCAAACACCTTGAACGCGCGGCTCAGGGCTTCGCGGTAGCTGTCGGCCGTGGACTCGTTGAACAGGAACCCGGTAACGCCGTTTTCGATGGTGTCGGCCAGCCCGCCGGTGTTGCGCGCCACCGGCAGCGAGCCGAAACGCTGGGCGTACATCTGGCTCAAGCCGCAAGGTTCGTAACGCGACGGCATCAGCAGGAAATCGCTGCCGGCGAACATCCGTCGGGCGTCGGTTTCATTGAAGCCGATGCGCACACCGATCTGGCCGGGGAAACGCAGGGCCAGGTCGCGCATGGCCTGTTCTTCTTCCGGTTCGCCGCGACCGATGATCGCGATCTGGCCACCGTTCTGCACGATGTACTCGGAGACCGCTTCGGTCAGGTCCAGGCCTTTTTGATAGACCAGCCGTGACACCACGGCAAACAGCGGACCTTCGGAGTCTTTCAGGCCAAACAGCTCGCGCACATGGGCGGCGTTGATCGCTTTGCCTTCCCAGTCACCGATGGCAAACGGCGCGAACAGGTGTGGATCGGTGGCGGCGTCCCAGCTCTCGTCGATGCCGTTGGGGATGCCGCTGAGCAAGCCTTGCTGGGTCTTGGCGGCGAGAAAACCGTCGAGACCGCAGCCGAAATCAGGGGTGGTGATTTCCTGCGCGTAGGTGGCGCTGACCGTGGTGATGTGGCTCGAATAGGCCATGCCGGCCTTGAGGAACGACATCTTGCCGTAGAACTCCATGCCTTCCTGTTGCAGGGCATGGGCGGGAATCCCGAGTTCCGGGCACGAACCGAGGCTGGTCACGCCTTGATAGGCGAGGTTGTGAATGGTGAACAGGGTTGGCGTGCGCTGCCCGCGCCAGTGCATGTAGGCAGGCGCCAGCCCGGCCGGCCAGTCGTGGGCGTGCACCAGATCCGGGCACCAGTGGATTTGTGCGAGGTTGGCGGCGATATCGGCGGCGGCAAGGCCCAGGCGGGCGAAACGGATGTGGTTGTCCGGCCAGTCGCGACCGTTGTTGGCACCGTAGGGGCCACCGTCGCGGGCGTAGAGTTCAGGGCAGATCAACACATAAATGACCAGACCGTCAGGCATGTCCATGCGCCCGATCTTGCAGGGCGGCAGTGCGGCATGGCCGCCCAGTTCACCGATGATATGGATCGGATTCTCGCTGTTCATCACTTGCGGGTAACCGGGGATCAGTACCCGGACATCATGCAGATGCGCCATGGCGCGGGGCAGGGCGGCAGAAACGTCACCAAGACCGCCGGTCTTCACCAGATCGGCGATTTCCGAGGTCACGAACAACACTTTCTTCTTGTTGGGATTCTGACTGGCTACCGGTGCCAGGGTTTTTGTACCCGGGACGTTGATCGACCGGCTGCCGGGAACGCTCGCGGTGCTCGAATCGCCGACCGGCTGGTGAGCGCGCTCTCCCTGAATATCCAATGCCGCACTGATCATATGAATCTCCCGTTTTGTTGATCTGATTCTTGTCTTGAACAAGCGATGTCCATGGCCAAATCCTGTGGCCGGGCGCAAACGCGCCACGCATCGGTGAGCAAACGCTACCCAACACGCGCAAGCAGAATGGGTGAAGAGGCCGTTGCAAGGAATGAACCAGTCGCTTTGGCCCTGTCTTTCAGATGACCCGGCGCGATCAGCAAAAGTTTCGAATAATTTTCCGCTTTGTGACCGGTCGGTTTCGCCGCGCGAAAATCAGTCTAGGCCAGATCCTAGAGCGGGCCAGGGCGATCGGACGAATTGTTCGACAATGTGTTTCAGGGCCACGGAAACCGCGGATTTGAGCGGGGCATCGCACCGACGAAGTGCATGTTTGAAGGGGCGGATGGTGCAAAACGGTGACCGGACGGTCACGTTTTCGGGCGCAAGGAACGTGCGGATGCACTGTTGCGGTGCGGACAGTTATGTTGGCAGGCGGTCAGCGGGTGCTGCTTCACGGGCATGGGCTGCCCGCGAAGCAGGCGTGGATCAATTCAGCAGACGGATCGGTTCTCCCGCCGACCAGGCCTGAATGTCCTCGATCATCTGCGAAAAGAATTGTTCATAGTTCTGTCGGCTGACATACCCGACATGAGGTGTGGCCAGCACATTGTCCAGCGTGCGAAACGGGTGCAGCGCCGGCAGCGGTTCTTCATCAAACACATCCAGGGCTGCACCACCGATGCGCTGTTTCTGCAAAGCCTTGATCAGCGCCGCTTCGTCGACAATCGGCCCGCGTGCCGTGTTGACCAGCAGGGCGGTCGGCTTCATCCAGTCCAGCGCTCGGGCATCGACCAATCCACGGCTGCGGTCGCTGAGCACCAGGTGCACCGACAGCACGTCGGCCTGTTCGAACAATTGCTGCTTGCTGACATAGGTGACGCCGGCCTGTTCGGCGCGCTCGGCGGTGAGGTTTTCACTCCACGCAATGACGCGCATGCCGAACACCTGTCCGAACTGCGCCACCCGCTGACCGATGCTGCCGAGCCCGAGAATACCGAGGGTCTTGCCGTGCAGGTCGCCACCCAGACCCTGCTGCCACTGGCCGGCGCGCAACGCGTTGGCTTCGTTCACCAGATTGCGGGTGGCGGCCATGATCAGCGCCCAGGTCAGTTCCGGTGCGGCATGTTTGTAGCTGTCGGTGCCGCAGACCTTGATCCCGAGGCGGGCGGCGGCGGGCATGTCCAGCGCTGCGTTGCGCATGCCGCCGGTGACCAGCAATTTGAGGTTCGGCAAACGCTTGAGCAGGTCTTCATCGAAGCGCGTGCGTTCGCGCATCACGCAAATCACCTCGAACCGGCCCAGTCGTTCGGCCAGCGTGGCGTTGTCCGCCGGGTACTCATGGACGAAGGTCACTTCACCGAGACTGTCCAGCACCGACCAGTCGACCACGTCCCGCGCCACGTCCTGCCAGTCATCGATCACTGCAATCTGCACCGCCATCAGCCTTGACTCCTCAACGAACGGGATTGGTTTTGTTCAGCCAGCCAAGCAGCGCCTTGTGGAACTGCGCCGGTTCTTCCATCTGCGGGGCATGGCCCAGGCCGGGGAATTCCACCAGCGTGGATTGCGGAATCAGCTTCGCGACCTGCTTGCCCAGCACTTCGTAGTGGCCGATTTTCGCTTTGATTTCGGGTGGCGCAATGTCCTTGCCGATGGCCGTGGTGTCGGACGTACCGATCAGCAACAGGGTCGGCATCTTCAGGTCCTTGAACTCGTAGTACACCGGCTGGGTGAAGATCATGTCGTAGATCAGCGCCGAGTTCCATGCGACCTGAGTCTTGCCCGGGCCATTGCTCAGGCCGGCGAGCATCTCTACCCAACGGTCGAATTCGGGTTTCCAGCGACCGTCGTAATAAGTGTTGCGCTCATAGTCACGGATGCCCTGGGCGGTAACTTTCAGTTCGCGCTGATACCACTGGTCCACGCTGCGATACGGCACGCCGAGGGCTTTCCAGTCTTCCAGGCCGATCGGGTTGACCAGCGCCAGTTGCTCGACCTGATCCGGGTATTGCAGGGCGTAACGGGTGGCGAGCATGCCGCCGGTGGAGTGGCCCAGCAGGGTGGCTTTCTGGATGCCCAGCGCCTTGAGCAATTGCTGGGTATTGGCCGCCAGTTGCTGGAACGTGTACTGGTAATGATCGGGTTTGCTGGAGGTACAGAAACCGATCTGATCCGGGGCGACCACCCGGTAACCGGCCTCGCTCAGGGCCTGGATCGAACTGTCCCAGGTCGCGCCGCAAAAGTTCTTGCCGTGCATCAGCACCACGGTGCGCCCGTTGGCCTTGCCGTGGGCGGCGACGTCCATGTAACCCATTTGCAGAGACTGGCCCTGGGACTGAAAAGCAAAGTGCTTGAGGGTGTAGGGATAATCGAAACCTTGTAGCTCCGGGCCGTATTGAGGGCCTTCGGCGTGAGCCAGCAGGGGCAGGGCAGCGGTCAACAGCAGGCCGGGCAGCCAGCGGGTCAGCGACACAGACATGAGACAACTCCACAGGAAATCGGCCGATGCTGGAACGGCCGGATTAGGGCGACGTTAAACACAGGCAATGCCCGCGCCCGATCGTTCAACCGAGCCAACCTAGGGTGAGCATCGCCAGCACGCCGTAACGGGCGCCTTTGGCGAGGGTGACGATCAACAGGAATCGCCCGAGCGGTTCGCGCATGACCCCGGCAATCAGCGTCAGGGGATCACCGATGACCGGCAGCCAGCTGAGCAGCAGCGACCAGTGACCATAACGCTGATAGTGAACACGGGCACGGGCCATGTGCTTCGGGCTGACCGGAAACCAGCGTCGATCCTGAAACCGCTCCAGTCCGCGTCCCAGCCACCAGTTCACCAGCGAGCCAAGGACGTTGCCCAGCGTCGCCACGGCCAGCAGTCCCCAAAGCCAGTAACGATCGCTGACCAGCAGCCCGACCAGCACGGCTTCCGATTGCAGCGGCAACAAGGTCGCCGCGCCAAACGCGGCAAGGAACAGCCCGAGATAACCCGCCGTCATCAATGGGCCGGGTAATCCGCCACCACCACGTCGGCACCGTCCTTCTTGAGGCCGATCACCTGATAGGCATCGCTCATGCCGTCCATTTCCATGCCCGGCGAGCCCATCGGCATGCCCGGAGCAGCCACGCCAAGCAGATCGTCACGTTTGCTCAGGGCCAGCACCTGCTCTGCAGGCACGTGGCCTTCGACGAATTTGCCGTTGATGATTGCCGTGTGGCAGGACGCCAGGCGAGGGGGCACACCGTGTTGTTGCTTGAAGCTGCTCATGTCGCTTTCGACGTGATCTTCGACCTTGAAGCCGTTGGCCTCCAGGTGGCTGATCCATTTTTTGCAGCAGCCGCAGTTGGCGTCGCGGTGGACTTCGATCGGAATGAGGTCGGCGGCTTGCGCCAGGGAGGAAAGGAGCAGGGCGCTCAGGGCGGCCAGACGCAGAGGGTTTTTCATGCAGGGTTCTCGACTCGGGTGACGGTCAAAAAGAACGCATTTTGACCGGTTTTTCCTGCCCAGCATCAACGGAGTGTTTCCAGTTGATACAAGGCAGGCCGTCAGCATGATCGTAGATCAAAGCTGACAGCCTCCTGAGTGCGAGATGACAAATCCGTCAGCTGACCTTGAACCGCCCCATGATCGCACTCACCCGGCTGTTGGCTTCCAGCAACTGGCGGGTATTGGTTTCACTGGCCTGGCCACTTTGTACCAGCTCATCCACCATGTGGCGGATCTGCACCATGCTGCGGTTGATCTCCTCGGTGACGGCGCTCTGCTGCTCGGCGGCCGTGGCAATCTGGGCACTGAGGCTGTTGATATGGCTGACGGAACCGGCCATGTCATCGAGACCTGTGGTAACGCGTGCGGTGGCGTCGGCGGCAGACTGGCAACTGGCCTGGGTGTTTTCCATGGCGCTGACCGACGAGCTCACGCCTTGGGTCAGACGGGCCAGCATTTCGTTGATTTCCGAGGTGCTGGCCTGGGTGCGGGCGGCGAGGGCGCGTACCTCATCGGCGACCACGGCGAAACCGCGGCCCTGTTCACCGGCGCGGGCGGCTTCGATGGCGGCGTTCAGTGCCAGCAGGTTGGTCTGGCCGGCGATGGCACCGATCACACCGAGGATTTCGGTAATGCGCTGGGCGTCCTGCTGCATGTTTTCGACTTTGTGGGTGGCGCTGGCCACTTCATCGATCAGCGCGACGACGCTGCTGGTGGCTTCGCCCACCACGACCCGAGAGCGATCGGCATTTTCGTTGGCACGCTGGGTAAACGCAGCGGTTTCGGCAGCGTTCTGTGCAACGCTTTCGGCGGTCGAACTCATCTCGTTGATGGCGGTGACGGTCTGGTCGGTTTCCGAGGCATGGCGTAACAGGATCTGGCTGGTATGTGCCGACGTGCGCTGCAGGTTGTCGAGGCTCGAAGCCATGGCGCCGGTGGCCTGGGTGACTTCGCCGATCATGTTCTGCAAATAGGCGATGAAGGTGTTGACCGAGTGACCGATCGCGCCGAGCTCGTCTTCGGCGCGGATGGTGATGCGGCGGGTCAGGTCGGCATCGCCGCTGGACAGCGAATCGATGTTGGCTTTGAGCGCTTTCATGCGCGCAACCAGTTGGCGAATCGCGTAGACCTGCAACAGCACCAGCAGGATCACCAGCGGAATCTGCAACAGGCTCAGGCTGCTGAGCACGTCGTCACGTTGCGCGGTGAGCATTTTGGTCGGCAGCGCGGTGGCGAGGAACCACGGGGTGCCTTCGATCGGACGCATGAAGAACGTGCTGGCTTCACCGTTGTTGTCGAATTCGACGCGCTGCGCCTGTTCGCGGTTTTGCAGTCCGGCCTTGACCTGGCTGGCGAAGGTCGAGCCGGCGGCCAGCTCGTTGATGTTCTTCAGCACGATCGGGCCGTTGATGCGCGAGCTGTTGCTGATGATCTTGCCGTCGGCCTCGACGATCAGCATTTCGGCGTTGAGGTCTTTTTCCTTGCGGGCCACCAGGTCGTTGAAAAAGCCCAGGGTCACGTCGATGGTCGATACGCCCCAGGTCGTGCCGTTCTTCTGAATGGCCATGGCGCAGTTGGTGCGCGGCTCGGCGCTGGCATCGTCTTTATAGGCCGCGGCCCAGGCGCATTGGCCACGCGGGGTCTGCAGGCCGCCCTTGTACCAGCTCTGGTCGTAGTAGTTGGGGGCTGCGTCGCTGTTCCAGAACGTGTTCACGGCGAGTTTGCCGGAGCTGTCGCGGTGCCAGAAGGTGCTGAACTTGTTACGTCCCGCCTCACGCTGGCCGGGCAATGGCCAGATACCACCGCCGAACACTTTCAGTTCGCCGTACTGATCCACCAGCCCCGGCAGCACGGTATCGATGGCCGCGCTGTCGAGCAGCGGGATGGTCTGGGTGATGCTGCGCTGCTGCGACTGAACCTTGTTCAGTTCGCCCTGGATCTGCTCGGCGACCTCGGCGATACGGTTAAGTACAACCTGCTCTTCGGTATGGCGCAGTTTGGGCGCGACCAGTTGGCTGATGCCGACCACCGTCAACACTGACAGCAACAGAATGAAAAGAACCAGAAACAGCGTATAGCGAGCCTGAATGGTACGGAATGCGGGCATGGAGACCGGTCCTTCGTTTCTTGTTAGGGGCGAGGAGCAAAACAGTAGGGGTATCCCTTACGTATCGTCGCGGCGCGAGGAAGCTTTAGGTACTCACGTGCTAAAAAGTCTTGAAGCGCTGGCCGGCAAGTAACAATTCCGACACATGCAAACTAACCAGCCCGTTCGTTAGAGTAAAAAACCGGTTTTCGCCGGACTGATCAGATGGCTGTGGACCAACTTCTGCGGGGCTTGCGGTGCTTTGTATCGAGAATGTACGAAATTTGTAAAAAAGTGAAAAACAGATTGGTACCTTCAGTTTGCCGGCCGATACTCCGGACAACTCAAGACGTTCCACAAGGATATTTTCATGTTCTTTTCGCAAGGAGCACGCTCATGACCGTTGGTTATACCGGCGCGTGGCAGCCCAAGGCAGGTTTGCTGGTTCGAGATGCAGGGAGCTCGGGCAAACCGGTTTCTCAAAGCGTAAAGGTCAAGCAGATGCTGGCCCTGGTCGGCAACGACCCCACCGTTCTCAATACGGCGGAAATGGACAAGCAGCGTTTGCACAAGAACATCAAGGGATTCGATCCGGAAAACGTCTCTCCCAAGCAGTTGGGCAAACTGGCGGATTTCCTGCGCAGTCGGGGCCTTATTTCCGAAGTGACCTCGATGACACTGCTCAACGCCGGTGACAAGTTCGATCGCTTCGGCATTCAGAAAGACCCGGATGCCAAGTTCAATGCGCTGGAATATTTCGCTACGCAACTGGACACCATCAACAACAACAGCCTCAAGGGCAACAAGTACGCCAATACATTGATCCCGGAGTACAAGAAAGCCATTTATGTGCTGCAGAGCCTGAAAACCTACGGACAGGGCGGTGAACGTGCGCCTCCGACCGACAAAGGCGTCAGCGCCAAGGCATGATCCTGCAACGACAAGCCCCCGATAAGGGGGCTTGTCGTTATTGCGCCACGCTTGCTATTTCCCTTGCAGGTCATCGTGCAGCCGCTGCATCCGCGGGCAAATCAACGTCAGCGAGGGAGGTTTTGCGCCGCGATGAAACAACGCCAGCCATCCTGCGCCTCGTTCATCCGGCGCCAGTCCGGTGAACACGAAACCCGCCCTCGTCAGCGCGTATAACGCGCTATCAAAACCCTTCGCCAGCCTCAGCCTGATTGAAATGAGCCAATGAGCCGGCAGTTCCTGCAACTGCTTGAGCAAACAACCATCCAGTGCCCTTAAAGTCCCTTCATATCGACCCCACCGCTGTTCAAGATGCACCGGTTCGCCCACCCATGGCGCAGCCTTTTCCTGCGTTCCGAACACACTGCACATTTGCTGCATGAAGTCCCGACAGCTATCGGGCCATGCCAGTGCCGGAAGCGGACGCCGGTGTCCGTCAATGGGCAGGTAGCCGATGACGAGCGACTCCCGTGCCGAGGCATCGTGCGGAGACGGGACACCGTCGGGCAGCCATCCCGTATTGTGAAAGCCGAGGCCGGCTGCCATGCGCTGGGTGTAGGGGTGACAGGTCACCTGTCTGATCGTCACGCCCCGGCATCCCAGCGCCTGGGCATGGATCAACAGTCGGTGGCCCAGACGGGTGGCAATACTCTGACCCCGGGTTTGCGGGTCAACCACGCTGAGTGCCAATTCTGCGAGGCGTGAGTCTTTGGCGCGAATCAATGTCGCGTGTCCCACTACATTATTTTCGGCTACCGCCACCAGCGAGTGCCAATGGCCTTGCGCATGGTTGCGGTCAATCATGCAGGGCAGATAGACGTGGGCCTGGGCATAGAGATCGCCATAGATTTTGCGAAACAGCCTGCTCACGGCTTTTGCGTCGCTGTTGCGGTAGTTCCGCAGCGTTACGCGCTCCATCAGCGAAGATCCGCACGGGGGCTGTTGTAGACACGCAGGTCCAGCACACGCTGGCGCTTGCCGGAGCGTGGGTGGCGTGTCAGGTCTTGAACAGTGCAACAGTCAATCCGTAAATCCAGCAGATGATCGGCGTTCAATTGCGAAATCAACGGATAAAGCTCGATAAATGCGCTGCGCAGCATCTGCTCTGATTCCGCCGACGCGGGTCGCACGGCATCCGGAGCCCATCTCAGTGTCAGGATGTCCTTTGTTCCGGTCTGTTCGATCATCAGTTGCCAGTCGTCACTGTGGGTGATGCGTTGCACGGCATTGCCGATTTCATCAGGCAGTAACGTCAGAATGCCCACCCGGACTCGCTGGCTGTCGGCGCAACGGCCCATCAATGCGAATTTGCGTGCGGGGGTTTGCTCAACTTCACGCCAACACGCGCGGTCGCCGACCGGGTAGCGAATCAACGGCATCAATCGCCGGGTGAGATTGGTCATCACCAGACGTCCGGTGCGATCGCACTCCTCGATCACTTCGCCGGTCTGCTCGTCGAGGATTTCCAGCACGCTGTGGCCCTGGGGCATTCGATGTTCACCCAAGGCGCAGTCGGGATGGCTGGCGCCGATGAAGCCGGCGTCGACACTGGCGTACCCCAAGGAGGCAACGCGCACATTGGGGAATACCCGGCCGAGCAGTTGCAACTGCGCCGGGAACAGGCTTTCACCTGCGTAGAGCAGGGATTCGACGCACTCCAGCCGCCGTCCCTGGCGCTCCAGCCATGCGGCAAAGGACAGCAAATGCGCGGGTAAACCTGCCAGCGCATTGATCCGGTGCCGGAAAATCGCCTCTGCCAGGACGGCCGGATCGACGTGGCCGGTGAAAGGAAACTCCACGATGCCCGGCTGTACGTGGGCCAGGGCGTCGTGTGTGAAGATGAAACTGGCGTACAGATCACCGACGAAAAACAGGTTGGCGACCCGGTCGCCCTTGTTCAACCGACCCTTGAGGCTGCCTGCGAAATCTTCCACCAGCGTTTGCCATTCACGGCGCTCGAAAACCGACAATTTGCCATCGCCGGTCGTCCCGCCGGTCTTGAAGACCAGTGCGTTATCCAGGCCTGCGGTCAGCACCGGCCAGTGGTCGAGGTCGTGGCTGTCTTTCCAGTACTGCGCAGGGTCAATGACCGGCAGTTCGGCGAGCGACATTACCTGCTCGGGCACCTCGCTGAAGTGGCTGGCGTAAAAGCTTGAATGCTGACGCGCAAAAGCCACCAGCTCCTGTAATTCAATGCTTGGGTTCACGGTTTGCTCCTTGCAGAACGGAGGAGGGAGCAGCTCCCCGGTTATCGATCAACAGCGGCGTCTTGCCGCTGTGTCTGTTTCGGGTGAACCGGTCGATGGCGCACGTTTGTGCCTCTACTGTCAGCAGCCCGGTTTGCACGAGGGTGGCCAGCGTCGGGTAGCCCTGCAATCGTTCATGTACCTCGCGGGGTTCGAGTGCACTTCGGAATTTCATGCATTCGAGTCCGTCGGGGGCATGTTCGAGGATCACCTGGAATTCGGTCTGCAGGTGCTGCGCCAGCTGCGACAGACAGATGAAATCGGTGCCGATGCGCACCAGCCTGCCGTGGCGCTGAAGCAATTCGAACCGGGGCGTCGTCAGGCCGCACTCACACTGTCCGGGTACCCAGCGACCGCTGTCGCCGACGTCATAACGCTGGACGTTCTGACCTTGCCGTTCGATGGAGGTGAACACCAGGCGGCCGGTTTCGGTGCCATGGACGGGATGATCGGCTTCGAACGCGACAATTTCCAGGTGCTGGATATCGCTCAAAAGATGAAAAACACCATCGTCGGTGGCCGGGCACGCATGGCCGAGCGGGCCGGCATCGACACTGCCGTAGATCGCCGAGCGGATCAGCGTGACGCCGCAATCCTGCATCAACTGGCGGCTCTGTTCGCCGAGGTGCTCGCCGCCTAGGAATACCTTTTCGATCCCGCCATAGGCACGTAAACGTGTTTGTTCGTTGAGAAACAATCGATGCAAAGTGCTCGGCATGCCGATGAGCGTGTTTACCCGCTGATCGACGATCAATTGCGCAATCTCCCGGTAATCATCATCGGCCGGGGCGCCCATCGGCAGATGAGTGACGTCCAGTTGCTCCAGTACTTTGGAGAAGCTGAAAAAGCCGCCATACAGACCACCGCTGAAAAACAGGTTCATCACCCGGTCCCGGCACGGATCGAGTCCGGCTGCGAACAGACCGTCGGCCGTAGCGCGCATCTGCCGGTGGAAGTCGCGATAACTGAAACCCGAGAGCGCCGGTACGCCGCTGCTGCCACCGGAGCGGAAATACAGCTGGGCCACCGGGTTGATCGGCCGTGCGATGAAATCTTCCTTGCTCATGATCGGCAGGTTCGTCACGCAGGGCGCGATGGCTGAGCCGTCGAGCGACGCGAGGGAGGGCAACTGTGTCGGCGACAGGCTTACCGAGACTCGCCGGCTCAGGCGTTGCAAGGCATAGACACCGTCATGGGGCTCGCCTTCGTAGCCATCATGAATTGCCGACACCGGGGCAATCCGGGTGACACCGGCGGCGAGCAGGTTCCGTGAAATCGCTGCAATCTGCTGTTCCGGGCAGATCAGGGCACAGCTTTGCAGCACGTTTCGCCATGGCAGCAACGTTTCCATCAGCCGTGCGTGCGGCAGTGGCTTGAGCAGCAGACTGCGAAACAACGGTGAAGGCTGCAATGACTGGTCGTGGGTCCAGATCACCCGCCAGCCCGGTGTTGCCCAGACCTCGCCAGCCACCTCGGTGAAGCTGTGTGCGAGCCGGGCCATGGTCGTATCGGTGGTGATTTGCGAGGCTTCCTGAAGAGTTGGCGGCAATGGCGGCCAGTGCTCCGCACGGCGTTCGAATGCGTCGCACAGCCGTAAACCGATTTCGCGCAGTACGGCCGGGTCGTCGCTGTCCACCAGCAACCATTGCGGGCTGGAGCAGGCTTGCTGATCGAGTCGGCAGACTTCATCCACCACACCATCCAGTATCTGTGGCGAGACGGCGTCCGGGGTCAGATAAACGAAACTGATGCGATGTCCCCAATCGATCCAGCGGCAGCCGGCGGGAATCTGTTCACGGATCGCTTGCAGCGCCGATTCACCACCCCAGGCCGAAACGCCGTTGGCCCATCGGCACAACTGGCCGATTTGTGCGGTGCTCGCCGGAACGACAGCGACGTGCCCGGCCAGTTGGCCGCTGGGGTCGCATCGCGTCAGCGCATGGAGCAATTGCGCGGTCAGGCCGTCGTCGCTGCTGCTGGGGCGCAGCCAGTTGACGTTGCCGGCCAACAGACTCTCGATCACCGCGCAGAACGCCAGCAGTGCCGCGTTGCCGGGAGTGATGTGAACCACCAGGCCCAAGGGGCTCCAGCGCTCAAAGCGCGGTTGGCGATAATCGGGGCGGCGCAGCGCAGCGGGTTGATCGCCCAGCTCACGTTCGAGCTTGCGCAACAGCCCTTGCGGTTGGCAGAACTCGATCAGCGACTGGCGTTGTCCGGCGTCGAGTGGCAGAGCCAGCGTGCTGTCGCTCAACCGGACGGCAAACGCGACCGCTGCCTGGATGACCGTATCGCTGTGCAAGGGCAGGCTCAGGTGTAATGGCAGCGTCTGACGCAGTTGATCAAGCGCGGCATCAAGGCTGAGCTCATCGTGAAGGTGTCCATTGATCAAGTACATATCAGTGCCTCCCCAGCAGTTCGGAAGCCGCCATGGCGCAGCTTCTGCCGGCGGTGGTGGCGGCACGGCCATGCAGTTCGAACCAGTCGCTGTCCAGACCGCAGTCGCAGCTCGCGCCGGGGTGCAGGGTGACCAGGTCGCTCATGACGACGGCATGGGCCGGGCTTGAGGAAATGTAGGGCGAGACCGCACTCAGCAGCCCCGGCCGGCCGTAAGGCAGAACGGAGAGGTCGGATGGGTTGCGCACAAACACCTTTGAATAGACGGCAACATGGAAATGATGGTGAGCGCACTCGAAGTAAGGCACCGGGTGCTCTACCGCGCCGTAGCCGTCGCGACAACAGGACAGATCGACCCCGAGTTGCCGATGGATACGCGCGTACAAATGCTGGCGAGGGATTTCCTGCGCAGCACGGGTTTTCCAGCCGCCGCCAAACAGCACCAGTGAATCTGTTGCCAATTGCAGGTTCGCCACGCCAGTGGCCTGCATGCGTTGCAAGGTCTGCCAGAGAAATGCCGGGAAACCGATGATCCGTACCGGCAGACCTTCTTCGGCAAATGACTGCAAGGCCGAGATGACGCCGAAGCCGTCGAACTCATGGCCGCCACCGGTCCGGCGCAAGGCATACGCCACACGGTTGACCGGCGCGAACCGGCACAGGAACTGATCGGTGAACGACGTGCCCAGGGTGATGCTGGCTTCGGGCTCGTAGCTCAGCAGCAAGTAGTTGCACGGGGTTTGCGGACTGTCCCAGCCATAGTGGTGGAAGATCCGTTCGACCATGTATTGAGCGGCGGCCAGACTGCGTTCGTCATAACGCATGCGGCTTTTTTGGCCGCTGGTGCCGGACGATGTCAGTTCCAGTGCGTCTGCGCCGGTCGGGCTGAGCAGTTGTTGCTGCTTGAAAAAACTGGCGAAGATCGGCGGCAGTCGCGACCAGTCGTCGAGGCTGTCCAGGTCTGCCACGGCCAACCCGTTGGCCTTCAGCCAGTGTTCATAACCGGGTGTGTGCTCGCTGTGAAACCGACTGATTTCGGCCATGGCCTGGTCGAAAAGCCCTGCCGGCACGGATTCCGGACAATAGGGTTGCGTCAACGCACAGAGTGCGTCGCTATGGGGGAAATGGAACATCAGGCGTCCTTGTTATTGATGTGGCGAGGAAGCGGTTCTGCCGAAACGTTTCGAAGAAACCGGTACAAGAGGGGCAGGCTCGACAGCCCGCCTACGGCCGCCCAGAGGGCGAAGGATTGGAGGCGGGCACCGCCGCCGATGGCTGCGATGAGTGAGCCGCCGACACCCATCACGGCAATCGAGATCATGCCCACGGCTGCCGAGACCAGCCCCTTGCTGTCATCGCTGGAAAACAGCGCCAGCCGATACAGCACGGCATTGCTCATGCCCAGGCCGACGGCATAGAGCACGAGGCCGGCAATCAGCACACCGAGGGATACGCCGATCAGCGCGCCACCCAGCAAGGTCAGCAGCCCAAGGCAAAACGGCCAGAGTGCGAGGCGGATCAATTGCGGCAGTTCGCGCGAGGCGAGCAACCGGTCAAGGATCAGATTGCCGACAATGACCGCTGAAAAGATGGGGATCTGCCACAACGCGTACTCTCGCGTCGACAAGCCAAGCCACTGGATCAGCAACAGTGGCGCGAGCCCGATCCAGGCAATCAGCGGCAGGCTCATCAGCCCGAGTGCAAGGCTTGCTCCAATGAACTCGGGGTTGCGCAGCAGCGCCAGGTAGCGACAACGGGTCTTTCGCCAGGACAGCGGAACGGGGGGCTGTTGGCCGCCATCGCGGCGAACCACTCCGATGGTTTCCGGCAGGCAGGTGTAGAGCCCGATCCACGCGATGGCGGCAGCCAGCCCCATGGCCAGAAACAGGTCGCGCCAGTTCATCCACTCCAGCAACAGGCTGCCGAGCAGCGGCCCCAGCAACGGTGACAGCAGTGCGATATTGCCGAGCAGCGCCATAAGCCGCACGGCATCGGCTTCAGAGAAGACTTCCTGGAGCACGGGATAACTGACAGCAACCACGAACCCCAGTCCCATGCCTTGCAGCAGTCGTAACACGTTGAAGACTTCAATGCCGGGGGTGACGATCGCCGCAACGCAGGTTACTGCGAAGAGCGCACAGCCGACGAGCAACACGGGGCGCCGGCCAAACCGGTCGGACAGCGGCCCGATCAGCCATTGCAGGCAGACGCCTCCGATCAGATACAGGTTGAACGCATTGGGAATATGGCGTGGGTCGGCGCCGAGGTCCTCGGTGACGCTCAGCATGGCCGGCATGATCATGTCGCTGGCCATATAGGTCAGCCACTCGAACAGCGTGATGGCCAGACAGAAGCCAAGGGTTTTTAGCGTGGGGATATCGATGAGTGTTCTTTGCATGCGCTTCCATGGCCTTCA
Source organism: Pseudomonas sp. 91RF (assembly GCF_003576265.1). Classification (NCBI taxonomy): domain Bacteria; kingdom Pseudomonadati; phylum Pseudomonadota; class Gammaproteobacteria; order Pseudomonadales; family Pseudomonadaceae; genus Pseudomonas; species Pseudomonas sp. 91RF. The sequence goes on along the minus strand of NZ_QWFC01000007.1, from coordinate 57,709 downwards.
AAGGGGAGAGCGCAAAGGGTAGGGCGAGGGGTGGCGTGTTCCTACGTCATTGCTGCGACGTTGTATGTCGCAGGTTTGCGGGATATTGCCGAAGGAGGGTTACCTGCGGATGCTGGCGAAAATTCCGACATTTTGAGGACGGGATATACGGAAAATGCCCACATCCTCGTGGGCATTTTTCACAGGCATTCAATCAAATGTTGCATTTGAAGAGACGATAGTCGGCGCTCTTCCGATGTCGGATTTACCGATGTTGGTAGTAACCAGGGCCTCCGCCGTAGTAGCGATGATCGCCATGCCAGCCGCCGTGGGGGAAAATGATGCAGCCGCTCAGTGTGAGCAGTGCCAGAACTGGAATCAGCCAGGTGATTCGACGCAGCATTTCAAAAGTCCTCATGGTTAACGCCGTATGGAGTCAAAACTCTTCATCGGCTGTAACATGTGACCTCGTTTGCAGCGGCGCATCCCCGTGACACGGTATGCCCATGGCATGAAAGCCGATACAAACCCGATACATTTCAAAGTTTCAGGAACTCGCAATGACTCAGTCGCAACGTTTGAAATACTCGATTCTGATCGCCCTTACCGTGCTGGCGATCATGTTCGGCCTGTCCTGGCTGCAAAACGCCGGGATTATCAGCCAAAAAGTGTTCCAGTACATCGCCATTGGCGTGGCGGTGGTCGTGGTGGTGATCAACGGTGTGATGCGCCGCAAGGTCAAACCCTGACGGCGCTCGAGAAGGGAATCAATCGCTGTTGAGGACGGCGGCAGCCTGTGGATGCAGGCTGTAGCTCTTGTCGGCGTTGAAGGTGATCACACCTTCGGCGCACAGGCGCTTCAACACTTCACGCACGCTGAGAAAGGACAGCGGAATGCCCAGTTCCAGCAATTGGCTGTGGACACCGCGCACACCCAGGCTGCGCTCGCTCTCGGCGGCGACCAGCAGGGCATCGATGACTTTCAGGCGAATCAGGCTGGTGCGCAGGCCGAAGCTCTTGAGCAGCAGGCGAATACGTTCATTGCCGTGGCGCTCGACTCGTGGTCCGAATACGCCGGCGTGCGAACCCATGGAAGCTCCTTGTGGTGCCTGGCTACCGTCCGATGGTAGTTGCGGGTTGTACATGCGATTACTCCTTTTCAGAGCCTGATCAGGAAGGGTTACGGGTGCTCTCTCTAAACAAGACGTATCAGCCCGACAAATCATGAAGCGAAAAATGTAGAAAATTTGTCGTTGATTCGTCTTTTCTCCGTGATCCGGGCTCGAAACGGCCTGGTAATCCCCTAAATTTTTTTTCATCGGTTTCGTTTCCCGGTCAGGCTCATTGCGCGTGGACGCGTGGGTGATTTCAGGGCGGGGCTGCCGCGCATGGCTTTTCGAACACGGCGCGCTCCGCTCTCAGGCATTTCGATCAGGAGCGAGCGTGATTATTTTCAGGCAGTTAACCGGGCTGACCCTTGCCGGCATGTTTCTAGGGCTGAGTCTGTCGGCGCAGGCGTTCAGTCCTTCCACCCAGACCGGGGCCGACATCCGTCGCACGGGGTTTGGCGTGCCGCATATCCGCGCGGAAAACGAACGCGGCCTCGGGTTCGGCATCGGTTACGCCTATGCGCAGGACAATCTGTGCCTGCTGGCCAACGAAATCGTCACGGTCAATGGCGAGCGGTCGCGCTACTTCGGGCCGGATCAGCTCACCGTCGAAGAGCGTGAGAATCGCGTCAGTGACGTGTTCTTCCAATGGCTCAATACCCCTCAAGCGGTCGGTGCCTTCTGGCAAGCGCAGCCGGTCGAAGTGCGTGATCTGGTGGAGGGTTATGCCGCCGGCTACAACCGGTATCTGGCCGAGCGTCGCCAGCAAGGGCTGCCGCAGCAGTGTCAGGGCGAATGGGTGCGTGATATTGCGGCCGAGGACCTGGTGAAGCTGACGCGTCGGCTGCTGGTCGAGGGCGGCGTCGGTCAGTTCGCCGAGGCACTGGCCGGCGCCACGCCGCCGCAAGCCACTGCGCAAAACCAAAGCCATGCCCGCGCCTATGATCTGGCGGCCACGCGCCTGCAACGTTTCGCCCTGGACCGCGGCAGTAACGCGGTGGCCGTAGGCAGCGAACGTTCGTTCAACGGACGTGGAATGCTGCTGGCGAACCCGCATTTTCCGTGGGTCGGCGGCATGCGTTTTTATCAGATGCACCTGACCATTCCCGGCAAACTGGATGTGATGGGCGCGGCGCTGCCGGGGCTGCCGATGATCAACATCGGTTTCAACCAGCACCTGGCCTGGACCCATACCGTTGACTCGTCCAAACACTTCACCCTGTATCGCCTGCAACTCGATCCGAAGGACCCGACCCGTTACCTGCTCGATGGCCAATCGTTGCCGCTGAACAAGCAGACGGTGACGGTGCAGGTCAAACAGGCGGACGGGCAGGTGAAGCCGGTATCGCGCGCTATCTACAGTTCGCAGTTCGGCCCGATCGTGCAGTGGCCGGGCAAGCTCGACTGGGACAACCAGTACGCCTACAGCCTGCGCGATGCCAACCTCGACAATGATCGCGTGCTGACGCAGTGGTACTCGATGAACCGCGCCGCCAACCTCAAGGATCTGCAGGATTCGGTGCACAAGATCCAGGGCATTCCGTGGGTCAACACCCTGGCGGTGGATGACAAGGGGCAGACGCTGTACATGAACCTGTCAGTGGTGCCGAACGTCAGCGCCGACAAACTGGCCAAGTGCAGCGACCCGCGTATCGGCCTGCAAATGATTGTCCTCGACGGCTCCAACAGCGCATGCGCCTGGGACATCGATCCGCAGGCGGCGCAGCAGGGCATTTATGCGTCCAGCCAGTTGCCGCAGCTGTTGCGCAAGGATTTCGTCCAGCACTCCAACGATTCGGCCTGGCTGGCCAACCCGGCGCAACCGCTGACCGGTTTCTCGCCGCTGATCAGTCAGGAAGGCCAGCCACTGGGGCTGCGCTCGCGTTTTGCGCTGGATCGCCTCGCGACCCTGAGCAAAAAAGGTTCGGTGTCGGTGCAGGACCTGCAACACATGGTCATGGATGATCAGGTGTTTCTGGCCGCTCAGGTGCTGCCGGATCTGCTGAAGTTCTGTGCATCGTCAACCGGCGCCGAGGTCGCTTTGACATCGGTGTGCTCCAGCGTCAAGGCCTGGGACGGTCGGGCGAACCTGGATTCGGAAATGGGCCTGGTGCATTTCCAGAACATCATGCAGGCCTTGCAGGAATCTCCGGATGTCTGGCGGGTCGCATTCGATCCGAAAGACGCGCAGCACACCCCGCGAGGGCTCGCGACTGAGAAGCCCGACGTGGCCAAGGCTTTGCGCGAAGCGATGCTGGCGTCAGCCGAGTCGGCGGGCAAAATGGGTCTGACCGCACAAACCCGTTGGGGCGATGTTCAGGTGGTCAGCAGTGGTGGTCAGCAGACGCCGATCCATGGCGGCCCGGGTACGCTGGGTATCTACAACGCGATCCAGAGCGTGCCGCGTGAGGACGGCAAACTCGAAGTGGTCAGCGGAACGAGTTATCTGCAGGTGGTGACGTTCGACGACAAGGGGCCGCACGCTCAGGGCCTGCTCGCGTTCTCGCTGTCCAGCGATCCGGCGTCGAAGTACTCGCGGGATCAGACCGAAGCCTTCTCGAAGAAGCAGTGGAGCGTGTTGCCGTTCACCGAACAGCAGATCAAGGCCGATCCGCAGTATCAGGTGCAAAGCGTGCGTGAAGAACTGGATAAGACGGGGAAGGTGGCGGCGCAGTAATCAATCGTCACGATGTCACAGCAAACACTGAAGGCTGCTCCCGCAAAGGGGCGGCCTTCAGTTTTTTGGCGGTTGCTGCGGCATCGGATTGATCACCGGGTTGCCGTCCTGGTTGCGGGTGATGAACACCGGCAGGACTTTGGGCATCGAGCCGGCGAAGCTGTTCAGTTCCTTGATGTTGTAGATGCCGCCGACCCGGATCGCCCCGGTGGCGCTATCGGCCAGCATCAGCGGTTTGTCCAGATAACGGTTGATCAGCGGCAAAGCTTCGTTCAACGCCAGGTTGTCGAGGATCAGCTTGCCGCTACGCCAGGCCAGCGAGGTGTCGCTGGTATAGGTCTGGCTGATTTGCGGCATGTAGTCGCCATGCTTGTAGCGAGCCTGCATCGAAGGCCCCAGACGCAGGCCATCACCGGACAACTGAGTGTTGCTGGTGACCAGCACGGAACCCTCGACCAGGTTGACCTTCACTTGGTCTTCATACATCCAGACGTTGAAACGGGTGCCGGTGACGCGAATTTTGCCTTCGGCCGCCTTCACGATGAACGGGTGGCTCAGGTCGTGGCTGACTTCAAAGAAAGCCTCGCCCTTTTTCAGGGTGACCCGACGCTCGTCCTTGTAATTGCTGAAGGTCAGATCGGTATTGAGGTTCAGCTCGACCTGGCTGCCATCGCTCAAGGTGACGTGGCGGACGTTGTCGGTGGCCGCGAAATGCTGATAGCTGTCGGGCAGCCAGCCAAGGTTCCATCCGGTCCAGGCCGCCAGTGGCAGCGCCAGCGCGCAAACGGAAGCTGCTACCGCATATTGACGCCAGGTCCGGGCCGGTGGGCGGATCGGTACGATCACCGCAGGCTCCGGGCGCGGCAGGTGTTCGGCGACATCCCAGATTTCCAGCATGGCCTCATATTCGAACGCGTGCAGCGGGTGCGCGTCGCGCCATTGCTCGAAAGCCAGCCGTTCCTCGGCGGTGCAATCGACGGCGTGCAGGCGCATGCACCAATGCGCAGCGGCATCGGTGATCGCATCGTATTCGGCTTCGGAAAGGGTGTTCTGGGTCATTGACTCGTCCTGATTTGCTGCATTCTAACCTTGACGGGAAGGTGGCGAGAACCGTGGTCATGGCGATTTCCCATCAATGGGGCCATTTTCCCTGTCAATCCCCTTAAAACAGGGTGTATTGAGAGCAGTATTCATAAACCGAGTGAAAAAATGATCAAAAGCGCACAGTTCGCATTTACAGTCGCCAGAGGCTGTTCTCAAGGAAGGCGCGGGAATCGACCCCGCGTCTTTCCATTTCAAGGGGACTGAACCGGATCCAGCTGTCGGCCAATTTCGCAGATCAGGCGGGCGATGCAGTCGGCGTTGCGCAGGATGACGTCGACTCGTACGTCTGGCGATTGCTGATCGAGAAAGGCATTACGCGCTTCCTGAATGGTCTTGCTGCCCGTCAGTTTGAGAACTTCCTCGGAAATGAGCTGCATGTCCGGGACCCTGTCGATGTCGACCCAAGTCTTGAGTACCGTGTTCCACTCCGCAAACAGTTGTGCCCTTGGAGTGTTCAATGACAATGCAGACGTCTGATCGAACTCGAGCTCCTGAACCAGTAACGCGCCGGGGGCTGTGATGGTCGAAATCAGGTCGCTGAATGGCTCACGTGCTCTCAACGATGCGATATCCAGTGCCTTGCTGAACTGGTGGGCAAACTCATGAATCAGTGTCGAGGCTTGTGCATGGCCATCGACATCGAACGGCTCCAGCAAATAGGTTTTGAACTGGTCCAGTTGCTGGTCAAAGAAATGCTCAGTGAAATGCACCAGCTTTTTTGCGTCACCATCCAGTACGAACGCAATGACATCGGGCAGGAACTTGTTTGATCCGACGACGAAGCGATCGGTATCGAGCAGTTCATCGGCAGGGTCCACCAGTGCCTGGCAGATCGGCTGGATCGTCGCGCTGATCTTGGCCAGGATTGCGCCGGTGATGCGAGGTGCATCAAAAAAACTCTCAAGGAAGCGAGTTACCCTGGGATTTTCTATTCCGCGACCGAGCGGTGCCAGGTTATGCAGGCAATAGAACGCATATCGTCGGGCTATGTCGATGGCGTTCACCAGGGTCCGGGCTTTGTCCGGGTACTTCAGGCGGATTTGATCCATGCCGCGAGCCTCGATGTTCAACATCGTTCGTCGCAGGCGAGAGATGGTGTTGCGCTCGGCCAGTTTTCTGAAAGCCTGGCCGTAGTGAACAGTTTGCCGAGTCGGGATCTGAACCATTGCCAGACCACTTTTCTGAAACAGCGGGCCGTATTTCCCCGCATCTGCCAGTTGCCATGCCTGCTCACGTTTTTTGACCTGGTAGACCTTGCCATCGATGGCGGCATATTCACGATTGGAGTCTGGTTGTCGGTAAGTGCCTGTGATCGAGCCGTATACAAGGTCCTTCAGCGCAACGTCGGTGGCTTCCGATGATTGCATCTGGGTGCGCATCGGCGAGGTCGGCTCGACTTCACTGGTGTCGGAGATGGCGGCTTCCTGTTCGACTGTGGCGCCTGCGCCCGATATTTCCGGTAGCAGCGCCATCTGGATCATTTGCACGCCACCGTCAATAAAGGACTGCAAAGCCCGTTTCCAGTGGTGGTTCTGCAAGGCATCGGCCGAGTCTTTGAAGCCGTCATAGGCACGCCAGAGAAACGGCACGAAGGCCAGCTTGCCCTGCAGGGTTGCCGACACTTGCCTGATACCCTGGCTGAACAGGGTCTTGGCGGTTTCCCAGTCAGACTGCGCTTCACGCTCGGTCTGTGATTCAAGCTGCTGTTGCAATAGCTTGAGGTTATCGTCGTAAAACCGTTCCAGCAGGTTGCCTTCAACTGGAAGGCTGGCCAGAGTCATTTCGCTGGTCTCGTCCACGGTATCTGCCAACAGGCTGCGGAAGACGGCCTGGCGCCCGGCCGGCAAGCGACGTAGCAACAGATTCTGTAGAGACCCCGGCGTATTCAGCGCCGCGATCAATGCCTTTTCGTCCTTGAATTCGTGAAACGGCTGTTGGGAATAGGGCGCGTAAAGCACCAGCGGGCCCTTGTGACTCTGACCCGGAGCAAAAACGTAAAGCCCCAGTACGGTCTCTGCGTTGGCGCCGGCCGTCTTGATCAGTGCCAGCGGGCTGACAACCACATTGACACCCGGCACAGTGGTTCGGGCATAGCCATCGGGCATGTCCAGTCCCTGACTGATCTGCTCGTAGGCTTTTGTGGACAGATGCTGCTGCATCTTCAAAGCATGGGCGTGCTGCATCAGTTGCCAGGGAATCTGCTGGAAAAAACGCTTTTTGCGTTCACGACCTTCAACCGTTTGCGTCGATAGTGCCGCGGCCACCTTTCGACCATAGGTATCCGGGATCTCCAGCGACAGCAGCAATTGATCGACGGTTTTGCGATCCAGTCCGGGAGGCAGGGTCTCGGCGGTTTTCGATACCACCCTGTACCCCGTGCCCTGGAGTACGTTGACGTGATTCAGGGCAAACTCGACCAGGTCGCGGGGCGGGCCAGCGAGTGCCAGATCGGGAATGATCTCGATCTGCCGGGGATCGAGATGTTCGTTCGGAAAACGAAGGCCGAGCGCAGTTTTCAATGCTTGTTCGACATGCTCGGCCAGTGGCGTAACGCCCGTCAGGTAATCCTTGTCTTCGATGACACTCTGGTTCCATCGCTCAAGCAGTTCGACATGTCGCTTCTGGTCCCTGACCGGAGCCATGCTCAGCCAGGCAGGAAACGTCTGCTGGTTCTCGATGGCCCTGGCATGCTCGCCGGCAAGGCGCAGGTTGGTTTGAGGTGGCATCTTGCGCAGCGCTGACAATGCCTTTTCTCGCCGGGCCCCGTCATCCACTCGCTGACGCACTTGTTCGCAACGTGCGAGATAGTGCTCGATGCCCGATTGCATGCGCTCATGCAATACGTTGCGATGGATGATGCGAAACCGTCCAAGGGTATAGCGCTGATGGGGGCGGTATTGATCGGGAACGATATTTTCCAGCAGTGAGAGGCACTGAACGTTGTCGAGCAAGCGCCGGCTCAGTGCCTGTCGGGCAATGGCAATGTTATCGAAGACCTCCAGCCCCAGCGCCGGCGTCCACAGCACGGTGCGCCCGGAATGCTGGGTGTCGAGGCCTCCGCGCTCGGTCATCAAAACGCAATGGGCCAGGGGCCAGACGGTCCTGCCGTCGGGAGACTCAAGGGCAAGGACATAACCATCGGGCCGGAAACCGTTGAGCGCCCGACGTTCCAGGCGACTGGGGCGCTCGGCATTGATGACGGTTTCGACGACCGCCCGTGCCCAGTCAGGCAGGCTGCCGCTCGATACCCTGAGTCGGGCTTCACCGTTCACGCCGACGAACCAGGCATGGCCCAGATCCGCCTTCATGTTTTCAAGCCAGGCTCGTTGAGCATCCCGGGTTGTCATGGGCTGCTTGTCGAGGCTCTCCAGAAGAGGAGACTCCACGGAATGAAAGGTCTTGATGGCCCCATGAGCTTTGTCGGCCAGGACGATCGAAGGCTGCTGACTGCCGGACCAGACCGGTTGTGTGCTCCAGCGTCCCTGCGCGTCGAGTTGTTGCAAGCGCTCGTGAATCATCGAGCGGATATCCAGGCTCTTGTCGAACAACGCGTGGAGGTTCACCGCGCCGTCGCTGAGACGAAACACTTGCAGGGCATACTCGATGTTCTGTCGTTGCTTGGTGATGATCGATTCGCACAGGAAGCGGAACACTTCGCCGGCCACCCGGTCTCCCGACACCTGAGGCTGATCGAAGCCCAGGAAGCGGCTGCGCTCGTCCAGGCTGAGCAAAGCGTAGAGTTCGTCTTCGTGGCCCTCTGCGATGAATTTGTCCTGCAGGGTCGCTTTCAGGTCCTGATAGTCCTTGAGCTGCTGCAAACCCTGAGAAGGCGTGTAGAGAAAAGCATCGGCGCCACTGATCATCAGCGAGCCGGCAAGCTCCACATAATTGGCCGGGTTTTCCCAGAGGCGCACGGTCTCGGCTATGGGGGCGGAGCGACCATCGGCATCGGGAAGGATCAGCTTATGCAGCATGTCAAACTGGTCTGCATCGAGAATTCCGGCTTCGCGCTTGAGCATCCAGTCGACGCGAGCCTGGTCTTCCAGCACCCGGGCGAGAAATGTGCGGCGTGTCGATCCCAAGACTGCCACGCCGCTCCAGTACTGTTCCATCTGGCGGTACAGCAGGGCCGGCAACATGCTCGATGCCTGGGTGACGGCATTTCTCCATTGGTCCTGATCGTGTATGTCCGGAGTCCTGCCAGGATGGGAAAACTCCGGCAGGCGAGCACCCGGCCAGCGCTGGTGGCGGTAATGCACCAGCACCGCTTCACTCAGACTCAGGGCGGCCCTGGGGACATCCCCGGTGGGGACCTGATTGCTTTCTCCGTCGCTAGCTGTGTAAACGCGGACGCTTGTACGGTTTTGTTGCAGCGTCCCGAAATGAGGCTTGAGCAACTCGTTCAATGCGCTGTCCAGCATTTGCGTAAGCGTCGGCAGCTTCTTGAGTTCGTCCAGCATGGCCTGGGCGTTGAGCAACGGCCCTTGTCTGAGCGTTTCGTCGCGATCCTCGAACACATCCCCCTCGATGATCGAAAACGTCACCGAAATACGCTCGGCATCCTGTAGGCGTCTCTGGTGCGACAAAGGTAGAAATGCCAGCAATGTGTCCTGATCGGCGGATGTTCTGAGGCGCTCCTCCAACTGAGCCGTCAGGTTCGCGCGACTGTGGTATTTGCGGATGCCTTCGTACGGGGTGTAGAGGATCTGGCCCATGTCGTATGGCGTTTTACTCAGAACAAATGCACCCGGCAATGGAGTGGGGTTCTGACTGTCGGCATTGAGCAAGACACGTTCGGCCAACATGGGCGGTTTTTGCTCGCGTCGCAGGGCGTCGGACGCCAGCCTGACGTCGGCCAGCCAATTGAAATCCTTTTCTGCCAGGCCATGGGTTTTGCCCAACCCGGGCCATAGGCCCGGTGAGTCGAGGGCTTCGGGGAAGAGTAATGGAGAGGTGGGTACAGACATCGTCAAGTCTCGAAAAAATAGAAAGTGCGGTGAGGTTCGAGACAGGAAGTTAAAAGCGCGCAGACGGACGAAGGTGGTACCGGGGTATTGCGCGGGAAACCCTCGCTGCGTGCATTGCAGGGTTGACAGGCCACCGGCTGCCCGTGGTTAATCCGGAGGCGTCAGTTCGTACGCTGTTGTTCCCTCCAATAATTATTCTGGAGCTTCAGATGTCTGCGCCACACGATCTTGCGGTCTCGTCCACGGTGTCCCTGGACGAGCTGACTCAACTGCTGGAAACGATCTTCATCCGTCACGGCACCTCGGCCGAGGTGGCCGCAACGCTGGCCGCCAATTGCGCCAACGCCGAGCGGGACGGTGCCCACAGTCATGGTGTATTCCGGATCCCGGGATATGTCTCGACCCTCAACAGCGGTTGGGTCAACGGCAAGGCCGTGCCAACGGTCGAGGACGTCGCATCAGGGTTTGTCAGCGTCGATGCCGGCAACGGATTTGCCCAGCCTGCACTGGCGGCGGCGCGCCCATTGCTGGTGGAAAAGGCGCGCAGTGCCGGGATCGCGATATTGGCGATCCGCAATTCCCATCACTTTGCCGCGTTGTGGCCGGACGTCGAGCCGTTCGCCGACGAAGGACTGGTGGCGCTGAGCGTGGTCAACAGCATGACTTGCGTGGTGCCCCACGGTGCCGACCGACCACTGTTCGGCACCAACCCGATCGCCTTCGCCGCGCCTCGGGCCGACGGGGCGCCGATCGTGTTCGACCTGGCCACCAGCGCCATCGCCCACGGCGACGTGCAGATCGCCGCACGCAAAGGCGAGAAGTTGCCGGCGGGCATGGGCGTGGACAGCCTCGGCCAGCCGACCTGCGATCCGAAGGCGATTCTCGAAGGCGGCGCGTTGCTGCCGTTTGGCGGACACAAGGGTTCGGCGCTGTCGATGATGGTGGAGTTATTGGCGGCAGCGCTGACTGGTGGCAACTTCTCGTTCGAATTCGACTGGAAGAACCATCCCGGGGCCAAGACCCCGTGGACCGGTCAGTTGCTGATCGTGATCGACCCGAGCAAAACTTCCGGGCAGGGTTTTGCCGAGCGCAGCCAGGAACTGGTCAGGCAGATGCATGGGGTAGGGCTCAAGCGTTTGCCGGGTGATCGGCGGCATTTGCAGCGGGCCAGATCATTGGCCGAGGGGATTGTGCTGGACGAGCAAACCCTGGCGCAGTTGCGTGAACTGGCGGGCGAATGACAATTGAGCGGACATGAAAAAGGCGAGCCTGATGGCTCGCCTTTTTTGTTCTCGCTCAGCGGCGGCCGAGCAACAGACCGACCACCAGACCGAAACCGGCCGAGATCGCCACGGTCTGCCATGGGTGGCCGCCGATGTAGCTTTCGGTGGCATCCACCGCCGGTTTGGTGCGGTCACGGACACTGGACACCGAATCCAGTGCCTGCTGCAGTTTCAGGGCGATTTGTCCGCGCAGGGTTTCCGCTTCCTCGCCGACCAGTGAGGCACTGCTTTTGAGCAGTTTGTCCGACTCTTCGATCAGAGCCTGAAGTTCGCTGAACGCTTGATCCTTGATTTGGTCTTCAGCGGCTTGTACGGCGCTTTTGCGGGCCATTGGGTGACTCCTTGCAGGTGAATGGACAGTGAACAATGGAGTGTGGCGCGGCTTGAAAAGTTGCAGTGAATTTCCGTCAGGAAGAAAAACCAGCGCCGGAGATTTCCTTCCAGCGTGTAAGATGTCGCCATTTCATGCAGCAGGTAATTCCCCATGAGTTTCAATCTGGCCGAAAAATCCCTCGCAGAGCGCGTCGCGCTGGAAGACGAGAAATCCCGACTGTTCGAACTCTGGCAGAACAATCTGGGCAAAGCCAAGGGCGAGGCCGCGCGATTGTTCGGCGAGCGCTCCAAGCGCAAGGGCAAATGGGCCGAGTTCGTTCGCGCTGAACTGGACGGCATGTCGCCGCCGGAGTTCGCCAACATGGTGCGCAGTGAAGTCAACCGGCTGATGGCGGCCAACAAGTAATCATTCGGTCTTGAAACTGGCGACAATCGCTTCGCGCACTTTCAGCACCACCGGATCGATCTGGGTATTGGTGCGCCAGCCCAGTTCGACCGGATAACGCGGCAAGGCCAGCGGGCAGGGCAGCAGGGCCAGCCCGCTCAGTGACGCAATGGCCTGCGCCGCGTGGGTCGGAATGGTCGCCACGGCCGAACTGCCCTTGAGCAGATGCGGCAACGCCGCGAAATGCGTGGTCGAGGCGCACACCCGGCGACTCAAGCCGAGTGCCGCCAGCCCCTCATCGGTGATCCCGATAAAACCGCCCGACGACACCAGAATGTGCTCCCGGGCGACAAACTCTTCCAGACCGATCTTCTGCTGGCCGGGCACAAGGCTCGCCGGATCCACCAGGCACGCGTAACCCCCTTCACCCAACACCTGACGGCTGAGCAGCCGCTCGGCGAAGCCGCCGGCGGTGATCGCCAGGTCGATGCTGCGCTCCATCAGGGCCCGGGCGACGATCTGGCTGTGGGTCTGGCGGTAGATCAGACGCAGCTTCGGCGCCCTTCGACCGATTTCTTCGATCAGACGCCGTCCGTAGGCGATTTCGAAATCATCCGACAGCCCGACACTGACCGAGCGCCCGTCGTACTGATTGGCCGCCGGATCGACCATCGCCAGGCTCTGGCGGCACTTGTTCAGGGCATCGCTGACCACCGGTTTCAACTGATTGGCCTTGAGGGTCGGCGCCAGGCCCCGGCCGGTGCGCACGAACAATTGATCGCCGTACACCTCACGCAACCGGCGCAACGCCGCGCTGACTGCCGATTGCGTCACGCCCAGACGCAACGCTGCACGGCTGGCGCTGGACTCTTCATGCAGCGCTTCAAAGACTTTCAGCAGGTTGAGATCGATGGTTGCGATATTCATTTGGCTCATATCATTCAGCAGTGAGTCGGGCTTTATTCATGATCCCGTGGCGCCGGAGAATGAGCAACAACTGAACTTCACGGAGTGACCGCCATGCCCAAATCAATCGTTGCCGCCCTGCAGATCGGCGCCTTGCCCGGTGGCAAGGGTGAAACCCTGGAACAGATTCTGAGCTGGGAAGGCGCCATCATCGAATCCGGCGCCGCGTTGGTCGTGATGCCCGAAGCGCTGCTCGGCGGTTATCCGAAAGGCGAGGGCTTCGGCACGCAACTGGGTTACCGCTTGCCTGAAGGCCGCGAGGCCTACGCCCGTTACTTCGCCAACGCCATCGATGTGCCGGGCGCGGAAACCGAAGCGCTGGCCGGGCTGTCGGCGCGCACCGGGGCCAATTTGGTGATCGGTGTGATCGAACGGGCCGGCAGCACCTTGCATTGCACCGCCCTGTATTTCGATCCGCAGGCAGGGCTGGTGGCCAGACACCGCAAACTCATGCCCACCGGCACCGAACGACTGATCTGGGGCAAGGGCGACGGCTCGACCCTGCCGGTGCTCGAAACCCAGGTCGGCAAACTCGGCGCAGTCATCTGCTGGGAGAACATGATGCCGCTACTGCGTACGGCGATGTACGCCAAGGGCATTGAGGTCTGGTGCGCGCCGACCGTGGACGAGCGCGAGATGTGGCAGGTCAGCATGCGCCACATCGCCCATGAAGGGCGCTGCTTCGTGGTCAGCGCCTGTCAGGTGCAGGCCTCGCCGAATGAGTTGGGCGTGGAGGTCGCCAACTGGCCGGGGGATCGACCACTGATCGCCGGTGGCAGTGTGATCGTCGGGCCGATGGGCGATGTGCTGGCCGGGCCGCTTCGGGGCGAGGCCGGGCTGCTCACCGCCGAGATCGACACCGATGAACTGGTGCGGGCCCGCTACGACTACGACGTGGTCGGCCACTATGCACGGCCGGATGTATTCGAATTGAGCGTGGACGAGCGCGCCAAACCCGGTGTGCGCTTCACCGCTTGAGGCGCTGTTGTTGCCACTCCTCGCGGGTGATTTCCCAGATTTCCCGTGGGAAACGGCCGCTGACGAAGTCATCCTCGTCGGTGCGGATCAAGCGCATGCCGGTGCGCTCCGAAAGCTTGCGCGAGCCAAGGTTCGGCGCGGCTTTCGGCACGCGCATCAGCGGCTGATCGAGGGTTTCGAACCAGTAGCGGGTCACGGCTTCGCTGGCTTCGGTCATCAAACCCTGGCCTTGCCAGGCCGGGGCGAGCCAGAACCCGCGATGGTTGTCCGGCTCGTCCATCAGGCTGATGTTGCCGATCAATTGCTCAGGTGCCGACTTGAGACGAATCGTCCAGTGCCACTCTTTGCCCGCCGCAATCGCCGGCAGTGCAATGTCCCGCAGGTAGGTGAGGGCGCCATCGTCCGGATAAGGCCAAGGCACCAAAGCGTTCAGGTAACGCACCACTTCCCACTGCGCAAACTGCTGCTGGATGGCCTCGGCGTCCGCCAGTTCCAGCGGGCGCAGAATCAGCCGTTCGGTGTACAGCGTGGGCGTGTCTTCCATAATCCAGCGGCTTCCATGTTTTCTGACAGTGAGCGGAGCAGGCTACCGCATCTCTACCAGGTTGCGGCACTGGCTCGCGGCAGGCTGAGCTTGCCGCTGTCGACAAAACGCATGGTGCCAAACACACCGCCCGCCAGTTTGCCGCGCAGCACATAAGGCAGGTTGTCGAGGGATTGCGTCTGGCTCAGGCCCAGGGTCTGGCGCAACACCGAGAATGCCGAAATGCTCACCGGGACACTGACGATGGCTTCGGAGAACCGTGGAATGGAACCGCTCTGATCGCTGACACCGGACGCAAACGAATGCCCGTTCACGTCAAGATCCAGCGCAATGCCGTTGTAGTCGATGGCGGTTTCGTTAGGGTTCTGTACCCGCAACTTGATGGCGAAGCGCACTTCCAGATCCTGGCTCGGCAGCGGTTCGACGCCGACCACGTTGATGTTCACCGAGTCGCGGTTGGGGAACAGCGCACAGGCGCTGAGGGAGAGCAGAAGAAGGGACAGGATGACGGCTTGGAGACGACGCATTGATGCTCTCTCATTGAAAAAGGGCTGAACCGTTGCCGGTATCAGCCCTTTTTTCATCGAGCGGACAGGATCAACGGTTCAACTGTGCGACAGCGGCCTGGGAGGCAGGTTCACCTTTGGCCGGTACGTCGGGGTTTTCCATGACCTGAAGGATAGAGGCTTCCGGGTCGAAGTCATCCTCTTCCAGTTCGATGAATTCTTCCGGCAGGAAGATGTTCAGCACGATCGCACACAGCGCACCGACGGTGATCGGCGACTCGAAAATATTGCGCAGCGCCTGCGGCAGTTCACGCAGCACTTCCGGCACGGCGGCGATGCCCAGGCCCATGCCGACGGAAATCGCCACGATCAGCATGTTGCGTCGATGCAGGCCGGCCTCGGCGAGGATCTTGATCCCGGCCACGGCCACGGTGCCGAACATCACCAGCTCCGCGCCGCCCAGTACCGGTTTCGGCATCAGTTGCAGCACCGCGCCGATCATCGGGAACAGGCCCAGCAGCACCAGCAGACCGGCAATGAAGAACGCCACGTAGCGGCTGGCCACGCCGGTGAGCTGAATCACCCCGTTGTTCTGGGCGAACGTCACCATCGGCATGCTGTTGAACACGGCCGCCATGGCCGAGTTGAGGCCGTCCGCCAGCAGCCCGGACTTGATCCGGCGGATGTACAGCGGACCTTTGACCGGTTGCCGGGAAATCATCGAGTTGGCCGTCAGGTCGCCGGCGGCTTCCAGCGGCGATACCAGGAAAATCACCGCCACCGGCACGAACGCCACCCAGTCGAAGTTGAAACCGTACTTGAACGGCACCGGAACACTGACCACCGGCACTTCGGGCAGGTTGGCGAAATCCACGGTGCCCATCAGCCACGCCACCACGTAGCCGAGGGTCAGGCCGATGACAATCGCGCCCAGGCGCAGAAACGGCACGTCGACCCGGTTCAATACCACGATTGTGGCCAGTACCAGCGCCGCCAGAAACACGTGGCTGCCCGCGCCCAGATCCGCCGCGCCGAAACCGCCGGCAATGTCGGTCATCGCCACTTTGATCAGCGACAGGCCCATCAGCGTGATGATTGTGCCGGTCACCACCGGGGTGATCAGCATGCGCAATTTGCCGATGAACTGGCTCAGCACCACTTCGATGAAGGCGGCAAAGAAACACACGCCGAAGATCGTCGACAGGATCTCATCGGTGCCGCCGCCCCGGGCCTTGACCATGAAACCGGCGCTGAGAATCACGCTGATAAAGGAAAAACTGGTGCCTTGCAGGCAGAGCAGCCCCGAGCCGACCGGGCCGAAACGCTTGGCCTGGACGAAGGTGCCGAGGCCCGAAACGAACAGCGCCATGCTGATCAGGTACGGGATTTCGCTTTGCAGACCGAGGGCGCCGCCCATGATCAGGGTCGGGGTGATGATGCCGACGAAGCTGGCCAGCACGTGTTGCAGCGCGGCAAACACCGTCGCGGTGAAGTGCGGACGGTCGTTGAGACCGTAGATGAGATCGTTGTTGCGCGGGGCTTTTTCAGAGACGGTCATGGTGGTTTGCGTGCCGCAATGCGGGGCCGGGTCGGAAAATGGGTGCGCAGGATGCCGCAAGCGGGGAGCGAGGGCAACGCATTAAAACTGCCCAAAAGGTCAGGTTCGACCAAAGGCTGACAGCAGATCTTCTTCAAACGCCTTCTGCGCATCCCCCGGCACCTGTGCCCGATGCCGGGCCAGATGGAACGCTACTTCGAAGCTCAGCTCGTCTTCCAGCACCGGACGCAGCAGTCCTTTATCCTGCCATTGACGGGCGTAATGGCTGGGCAGGTAACCGAGGTGTTTGCCGGACAGAACGAAGGCGAGGGTGCCTTCGACCTGTTCCGAGCGCGCCGAGCAGACCTTGCCCTGAAAAGGTTCGTCGCTGCGCAGAAAACGGTACGGATGATCGACCCGGTCACACGCCTGCAACGCCGCTTCATCGGGGGCATCGTTGGTGAACAGCGGATGCCCGGGCGCGCAATACAGATGCTGGGTTTCGCTGAACAATTCGCGGTAATCAAAGGCGCTCTGCACCTGGGAGAAATAACCGATGGCCAGGTCCAGCCGCTGTTGCAGCAGCAGGCGCTCCATTTCACCGGGCATGGCGCTGATCAGCTCGATGCGCACCGATTCGTCTCGTTCGCGAAAGCGCCGGATCGCCTCGGCCACCCGTTGCAGCACCGATTGATCGACCGCTTCCGACAGGCCCAGCCGCACTTCGCCGATCAGGCGTCCGGCGACGCCGTTGGATTGATGGCGGAAGGTTTCGATGGAGTCGAACAGGCTTCGGGCAGCAATCAGCAGTTGCTCGCCTTTGGGAGTGAGGCTGAAACCACCCTTGCCACGGTTGCAGACCCGATAGCCGAGACGGGTTTCCAGCTTGGCCATTTGCTGGCTGATGCTCGACTGGCTCAGCCCCAGCTCTCCCTGAGCAGCGCTGAAACCATTGGACTCGACCACCCCGAGAAACAGGCGCAGCAACTGCAAATCGACATCGTGGAGCTGACTGAGCATCACATTACTCCGACATAAAGTCAGGTTAACAAACTTGATATTTTTGCAATGTATCCGAGGGCGCATCCTGCCACCACTTCCTCTGGTCAGGTGTTCGTCATGGCTCCCTTGTTCAAGTTGTGTTTGCCCGCGCTGTTGCTCTCCGTCTCCATTGCCGCTCAGGCCGAGGACAAGACGCTCAACCTCTACAGCTGGGCCGATTACGTGGCGCCGGAAACGCTACAGCGCTTCGAAAAGGAAACCGGCATTCACGTGCGCTACGACACCTTCGATACCTCCGAGGTGCTGGAAACCAAGTTGCTCACCGGCGGCAGCGGCTACGACGTGGTGGTGCCGTCGTCCAGCGTGTTGGCCCGTGGGTTGGCCGCCGGCGCATTGAAGGAGATTCCTCACGACGGGCTCAAGGGTTACGCCAATCTCGATCCGGATCTGTTGAAAAAGCTGGCGGCGGTCGATCCCGGCAATCGCTACGGCGTGCCTTACACCTGGGGCACCCTTGGCCTGGGCATGAATGTCGAGGCGGTCAAGCAGCGCCTGCCGGACGTGCCGCTCAACGGCCTCGATCTGCTGTTCAAGCCCGAATACGCCAGCAAGCTCAAGGATTGCGGGATCGCCATTCTCGATTCGCCGCAGGAAGTGATCGGTCTGGCGCTGCACTACCTCGGCAAGGATCCCTACAGCACCGACAAGAACGATCTGGCCGCCGCCGAAGCCTTGCTGCAGAAGTTGCAGCCCTCGGTGCTCTACGTCGCCACGGGCCGGCAGATCAGCGATCTGGCCAACGGTAGCGTGTGCCTGGCGCTGACCTATAACGGCGACGCGAGCATGGCCGCCGATCAGGCACGCAAGGCCAACAAGCCGTTCGAGGTCGCCTACCGGATCCCGAAAGAGGGCACGCTGGTGTGGCAGGACAACCTCGCCATCCCCAAAGACGCGCCGCACCCGGAAGCTGCGCGTGCCTTCATCGAATTCATGTTGCGCCCTGAATCCGTGGCGGCGCTGACCAACTCACTGTTCTTCGCTACCGCCAACCAGGCCGCCACGCCGCTGGTGGACGAAGCGGTGCGCAACGACCCGGACATTTATCCGAAACCCGAAGTGCGCGAGCGGCTGTACGCCGACCGCAGCATGAGCCTCAAGGACATGCGGCAGCGCACGCGCCTGTGGACCACTTTCCGTAGCCATCAATAACGCTGGATAAAAACCAAAGGAGCACATCGATGGACGTGCCAATGCAAAACGATCAGGCCCTGACCCGCCACAGCCTTTACGGCACCGCTGCCGAAAGCACCTACGCCGGGATCACCAGTTTCATGCGCCGGCGCTACAGCCGTGACCTGCGCGGAGTGGACGTGGTTGTCAGCGGCGTGCCGTTCGACACCGCCACCAGCAACCGTCCGGGCGCCCGTTTCGGGCCGCGCGGGATTCGTGCGGCGTCCACCGGGATCGCCTGGGAACGGCACTGGCCATGGGCTTTCGACCCGTTCGATCATCTGGCAGTGATCGACTACGGCGATTGCGACTTCGATTACGGCTCGCCGCACACCATCCCGGAAAACATCGAAGCCCACGCCGAGCACATCCTCAGCTCCGGCAGCGCGATGCTCACCTTCGGCGGCGATCACTTCATCAGCTACCCGCTGCTCAAGGCCCACGCGCGCAAGCACGGCAGGCTGTCGTTGATCCACTTCGACGCCCACAGCGACACCTGGCCAGACGATGGCGGCAAACGGGTCGACCACGGCACCATGTTCTGGCACGCAGCGCGGGAAGGGCTGGTGGATCCGGCGCGTTCGGTGCAGATCGGTTTGCGCACCACCAATGACGATCACCAGGGCTTTCAGGTGCTCGACGCACGGCAGGTGCATCGGCGTGGCTGCGAAGCGATTGTCGAGGCCATTCGCGCGCGGGTCGGAGACAACCCGGTGTACCTGACGTTCGACATCGACTGCCTGGATCCGGCGTTTGCTCCTGGCACCGGGACGCCGGTCTGCGGCGGGTTGAGCACGGTGCAGGCACTGGAAATCCTTGGCGGTCTGCGCGGGATCAATCTGGTGGGCATGGACGTGGTGGAAGTGGCGCCGGCCTATGACCATGCGGACGTGACGTCGCTGGCGGCGGCAACGCTGGCGATGGAGATGCTGTGTCTGTACGCGGCGAGGCATAAAGTCGACGCGTAATCGGCTCTGGGCCTGGTGAAAGCTCCTGACAATTTCTGACACCAGGCTCTGCTAAGCTCCGGCAAATTTCTGCCCGGAGCTTATACCGTGTCGCGCACCACTCGCCTGTTGACCCTGCTGCAAGTGCTTCGCGGCAAAAAGCGCCCGGTCACCGCGGCGACGCTGGCCTCCGAGCTGGAAATCTCCGAACGCACCCTCTATCGCGACATCGCCGAACTGACGGCGCTCGGCGCGCCGATCCACGGCGAGGCGGGCATCGGTTATGTGCTGCGCAGCGGTTTGTTTCTGCCGCCCTTGATGCTCAACGCCGATGAGACCGAGGCCATTGTGCTGGGCTTGCGTTACGTCGATCAGCGCGGCGACGAGGTCCTGAGCAAAGCTGCCGCCGACGCGCTGGCGAAAATCGCAGCGGTGCTGGATCCCCAGGCCCAGGAGGCGATGCGCAATCCGACGGTGATGCCCGGGCCGCCCGGTTACGGGTTTCCGCAGAACGTGGTGCCGTTGAATGTGTTTCGTCAGGCGATCCGCGATCAGGCCAAACTGCACATCGATTACGCCGACGCACAGCAGGTGCCGAGCCAACGGCTCATCTGGCCTTTGGCGCTGGGGTTTCTCAACGAGGTGCGGATCATCGTGGCGTGGTGCGAGTTGCGCAGTGCGTATCGGACGTTTCGCACCGACCGGATTGCCGCTGCCAGCCTGCAGGGCGAGCGTTATCCGGGACGTCGCAGCGACCTGCTGCGAACCTGGCAGCGGCAGATGCAACTGGATGACAACGGGCGTTTCACTCCTGACAAAAACTGACGCAGGGCTGTTTTAGGATGGCGTCAGAACCGAAAACAAGGAGTTGCACTCATGTTCCATCCCACCTCGATACTCGCCCCGGCCATCGTTGAGTACATCAACGCCGCCAATGCTCGCGATACGTCCCGGGTTGGCAGTTTTTTCGCCGAGGATGCCCATGTGTTTGATGAGGGCCGGCATCAGGTCGGCCCGCAGGCCATCGCCGACTGGATGCAAGACACCGCCCAACGCTATCAGCCGCGGGTCGAGGTGCTGGGTGTCCAGCAGCGCACCGGCAAAGTGCTGGTGCAAGGGCTGATTTCCGGGACGTTCCCCGGTAGCCCGCTGGAGCTGCGCTATACCTTTCGCCTCAACGAGCAGGGCAAAATCGCACGGCTGGATATTTCCGTGTAGCCATCGTGGCATACTGCCGCGCATGACTTTCGACTCCCCCTTAAGCGCCTGGCAACATGCCGTCGAGCACAAGGGCTTCATCCAGGATGAAGCCCAGGAGCACGCGGTCTGGGCGTTGCAAAAATGCCATGAAGCCCTGCACGCCGGTGCCCGTTCGGTCACCGGCGTCTACCTGTGGGGGCCGGTCGGGCGCGGCAAGACCTGGCTGATGGACCAGTTCCATCAAAGCCTGCGGGTGCCGGCACGGCGACAGCACTTTCATCACTTCATGGGCTGGGTACACCAGCGTTCCTTTCAGTTGACCGGGATCGCCGATCCATTGCGGGCATTGGCCCGGGAACTGGCGGCCGAAGTGCGGGTGCTGTGCTTCGATGAACTGTTCGTCAATGACATCGGCGATGCGATCATCCTCGGGCGGTTGTTTCAGGTGATGTTCGACGAAGGCGTGGTGGTGGTCTGTACCTCCAACCTGCCGCCGGATCAACTGTATGCGGACGGGTTCAACCGCGACCGCTTCCTGCCGGCGATCACAGCGATCAAGCAGCACATGCAAGTGGTCGCGGTGAACGGCTCCGAAGATCATCGATTGCATCCGGGGGCCATCGAACAACGCTATTGGGTTGCATCACCGGGGCAGGGTCGCGCGCTAAATCAGGTGTTCGACGCATTGGCCGCCGGGCAAACCGCCAGCGACGAACCGGTGCCGGTCGGCTACCGTGCCTTGAATGTGGTGAAGGCCAGCGAGTCCGTGTTGTGGTGTCGTTACGCCGACCTGTGCGAGCAACCGTTCGCGGCGATGGACTTCATCGCGCTGTGCGACACCTACCGGGCTATTCTGTTGAGCGAGGTGCCGAACCTGAGCGCGCAAAAGCGTGAAGGGCGGATCGCCCGTGGCACCGAAGACGGCGCGGAGCGTGTCGTGGCCGGCGACCGCGAATTGCCGCAACTGTCGGTTCACGATGACGGCGTACGGCGCTTCATTGCGCTGGTCGACGAATGCTACGACCGCAAGGTGCCGTTGTACATCGAGGCCGAGGTACCGATGGACGCGCTGTACACCGAGGGTTATCTGGAGTTCCCGTTCCGCCGGACCCTCAGCCGTTTGCAGGAGATGCAGCTGCAACGCTTTGCCGACACTTGATGCACGGAGGGCGCGACATGCCTCAGCCACTGTCCCATCACTTGCTGACCCTGGCCTATCAGAACGCCTGGGCCAACCATCGACTGGCCAAGGCCTGGCTGCAGCTCGACGACACGGAGCTGGCAGCGCCACGGGTCAGTTTCTTCCCGAGCATTCGCCTGACCCTCAATCACATCCTCACGTGCGACTGGTTCTACGTCGATGCGCTGGAACGCGAGTTGCGCGGTGACGAACCGCATCCCGACTGCTACGTGTTCTTCAATGCAGACGAACCCTTCACCGAGGCCCAGGCCTTGCGCCGCGAACAGGCCCATGTCGATCGTCGCTTGATCGCCTATTGCGAACAACTGCGCGATGCCGATCTGGGGCGCATCGTCACCATTGCCCGGGACACGCCGCAGCACGACAGCCGTCTGCGGATGATTTCGCACCTGTTCGAACATCAGATCCACCATCGTGGCCAGGTTCACGCCATGCTCAGCGGTACGCCGGTGAAACCGCCGCAACTGGATGAATTTTTCTGTGCCTGTGAATCCGGGTTGCGGGCCGAGGACTTTGCCGAGCTGGGCTGGACGGAGGCGCTCATCTGGGGGCACTGAGTCGACATCGTGCAGGCATAAAAAAGGCGCCCGCAAGGGCGCCCAACTGTCATCTGCGAAGCCAGAGCGGAGCCATCGCAGGTCCATCGGTAAACCGTGTTACATCACGGACGGTAATGCTCAGTGACCTGTGCGGTCTGGTCGTCCGGAACGCGGAATTCGTTGGTTTTGGTGTCAGCCTGTTGGCTTTGGGCGGTGTGGACCGGGAAGTTTTCCCAGTGATAGCGCATCCGCTCGGCACCGCCCTCGGCGAAAGCGCTGGCGGATGCAAGTGTGATCAGACCGGCAAGGAGTGCAGTCGTGGTTTTCATGGTTGTCTCCTACGAAAAAATGTCGGAGCCGTTCGTCCATGAATCAGTGCCTCGGGGCGCAGTGTCAGCCAGGGGTATTAACCTGGGGTTAACGCGCGTTCCGTGCAGGTTTTACCGATTGTTTCCAAGGAGTGCCGGACGCAGGCTGCACGCGCCGCTGACGCGTGCAGATCGCAGGGAAGGGCTTAGAGTTTCCAGTCGAGGCTCAGTGTCACGGTGCGCGGATCGCCCCAGAACACGCCGTTGTAGAAGCCGACGTTGTCGTAATACTTCTTGTCGAACAGGTTGTCGACGTTCAGGGAAGCCGACAGATGTTTGTCGAACTCATAACGCGACATCAGCTTGACCACGGTGTACGCCTCCTGACGAATGCGCGCTGGCTCAGTGATGAACCGGCCGTTGGCGCTACGCCCGATCGGCCGTTTGGCGTTGCCGTAGACATCGCTCTGCCAGTTGAGCGCACCGCCGACGGTCAGCGCATGCCAGTTGCCCGGCAGGCGATAGGCGGTGGAGAGGCGGAACAGGTTCAGCGGCTGATTGGTGTTGCTGCGTTGCTTTTCACCGTTGGCCGAGTGGGTGTAGGTGTAACCGGCGGTCATGTTCCAGCCATCATGAATCTCGCCGGAGACTTCGGCTTCGAAGCCATTGACCTTGTTGCCCTTGCCGCCGGACTTGTAAAACTGCTCGCCCGTGTCCGGATCGGGCAGCGCCGATTCATCGAGCTCGGCGACGTTGTCCTGCTTGCTCCAGAACACTGCGGTGGAAAGGTTCAGGCGCTCCTCCAGCAAACTGCCTTTGAGCCCCACCTCATAGTTGCTGCCGACCACCGGATCGATGTAATTGCGGCTGGCGTCACGCACGCCCTGTGGTTTGAAAATGTCGGTGTAGCTGACATACGCGGTGTATTCCGGCGTCAGGTCGTAGAGCAGACCGGCATACGGCGTCCACATGTCGTTGTGTTGCTGGCTGCTGGCATCGACGCCAGTCAGTTGCAGGTTCTGATCGTAGGCGTAGGTCTTGCTGGAGGCCTCCCAACTGCCGTAGCGACTGCCCAGCACCGCGTGCAATTCGTCGGTCAGGCTCAGGCGCGTGGCAAGGTAGCCTGCCTTTTGCCGGGTGCTGTCCTTGAAGCTCGGCAGGCGGGTGGTGGTGTCGGGGTATTTGTTGATGCCGCCCATGTATTTCCAGTCGCGCACGCTTTCGTAATCGGATGCGCGCGGGCCATCAACGTTGAACGGATCTCTCGAGCGGCGCTCGGCTTCGCCGTAGCCGAACATCAATTCGTGTTCACGGCCAAACAGCGAGTAAGGGCCGGCCAGATTGAGGTCGTAGGCGCGCATGCTCTGGTCGCCGATCATGTGGCCGATGGTCGCGGTCATGCCGCTGCGGTCGGGTTCCGGGTAACCGGAGCCGGCGTAGTAGACCTTGCCGTCACCGTCGCTCTTGCGGTGGGTGTAGGCCGCCTTCAAATGCCAGCCAGCCGCCAGTTGCTGATCGAGGGTGGCGAACGCGGTCTTGTCGCGCAACGGCCACGAGCTCCACGAAGTCGCCATGTTGGTCGAGCGACCGAGGCCGGCCTTGCTGCCGTCGGCATTCCAGTACGGCGTGGTGCCCCACGAGGTGCCTTGCACCTGTTTGTCCTGGTAGTCATAACCGACTGCAAGCACGGTCGAATCGGTGAGGTCGGCTTCGAGGATGCCGTAGCCGACTTCCCGTTGCAGGGCATACTTGTCGCGGAACGAACCGCTGTCGCGATAGGCCAGTACACTGCGGCCACGCAGGCGCCCGTCGAATGCCAGCGGTCCGCCGACGTCGACGTAACTGTAGTAATCGTCGTAGCTGCCGCCGCTGACGCCAGCCAATGCCTGCAGTTGCGAGGTCGGGCGCTTGCGTACCATGTTGATCGTGGCCGAGGGATCGCCGGCGCCGGTGGTCAGACCGGTGGCGCCGCGTACCACTTCAATGCGGTCGTAGATGATGGTGTCGGCGTCAGACTTCATGTAGCTGAAGGTGTTGAGCATCCCGTCGATCTGGAAGTTGTTGATCGAGTACCCGCGAGACGAATAACTGACCCGATCCGAATCGTTGTGCTGCACCACGATGCCGGTGGTCTGGCTCATGGCCTCCGACAATGTACCGAGCTTGAAATCATCCATTTGCTGACGGGTGACCACGGACACCGATTGCGGGGTTTCCTTGATCGACAGGTTCAGCCTGGTCGAGGTGTTCATCGCGCCGGTGGTGTAGGACTCCGTGTTCTCGGTGTTGCTGCCCAAGCCTTGGGCGGTGACGCTGGTCGAGGCAAGTTCGAGGGCCGTGGCAGCGGGCTCCGGTTGCTTGTCGGCGTCGGTTTCGGCCAGCAGGTCAGAGCTCAGGGCCACGCTGCACAGGCCGAGGGTGAGGGTCATGGAACGGGTGATGGGCGCGAACATCGCAGCCGACTCCTTGTCTTCGAGGGAAAATTTCCTTTGGTTCAAAGACGAAGCGGGAGAGGGCGATTTAGTGACAAACGAGAAATATTGTCATTTCGAGGTGTTGCGACAGAATGAAAAAAGGGCCGTTTCCGGCCCTTTTCAGGTTATTGCTTGACCACTTCCTTCGGTGCGTCCTCGGGCTTTTTCGGCTTCATCAGACTGAAGTCGATCAGTGCTCGCTGTTCACGCTCGTAAGGGTTGCCGATCAACAGCGGACGCTGTTTGAAGCTGTCGCTGACGATGCTTTTGCTGCGGTCCAGTTCATCGAAGCTCAGACCGGCCAGGTCCGCCCAGGTGTGGATCAGGTGGGCGCTGCTATACGGCCGGCTCAGATCCGCGGCGAAACTCCAGTCGTGGTTTTCACGCCACTTCGGCGACGCCCAGGCCATGAACGGAATGGTGTACATCGGCGCGGTCGGTTTGTTTTCGTTACGACCCAGGGTGGTGTGGCCCGCCGAGTCGAACACGTCTTCACCGTGGTCGGAGAGGTACAGCAGGAAACCGTTCGGATCGGACTTGGCGTAGTCCTTGATCAGGCTCGAGACCACGAAGTCGTTGTACAGCACCGCGTTGTCGTAGCTGTTGTAGGTCGGCACCTGATCGTCACGCACGCCGGCCGGGACGCCAGTGCGGTCCTGGAACTTGTCGTAGCTCGGCGGATAACGGTACTGGTAGCTCATGTGCGTACCGAGCAGATGCACGACGATCAGCTTGCGCGGTGCCGGGTCGGTCAGGGCCTTGTTGAACGGCTCGATCACATCGCCGTCGTACTGCGCGGCGTTCTGGTTGCGGTTGTTGTTCAGGTACACCTGCTCGTCGGCCTGTTCGGAGAAGGTCGTGAGCATGGTGTTGCGCTTGGTCATGGTCTGCTGGTTGGTGATCCAGAACGTCTTGTAGCCCGCCTGTTTCATCATGCTGACCAGCGACGGCGTGGACAGGTACAGATCCGGATTTTCTTCGTCGGCGAAAGTCAGCACCTGCTGCAGGGCTTCGATGGTGTACGGGCGCGGGGTGACGACATTATCGAAGACCGACAGTTGGTCCTTGAGCTTGTCCAGTTCCGGCGTGGTCTTGCGCTGATAGCCATAGAGGCTCATGCGCTGGCGGTTGGTGGACTCGCCGATCACCAGCACCAGGGTCGCAGGCTGATTGGCGCCGGCATCCTTGAGGTTGTGCAGCGGCGGAATCTTGCTCGCGCTGTGGAGCATGCCCTGCATCTCGCCCAGGGTTTCCAGGTAGCGGTGATAGGCCACGGCCATCTGCCATGGCACGGCGGGTTCGATGCGGGTTTCGAATTTCTCGAAACCGCCGGCGAAGCTGCCGGTGCGCTGGGTCTGCTTGATCAGCGGATAACCAACCACCGCGATCAGGATCGCCATGGCGGCCACGAAGGCCCGGCCACGCGGCATGTAGACCGGACGCAGGCGCGTCCACAGGAAGTAGGCGAACGCGGTGTGAGCGAGGAACGCAGGAATCATCCACCAGGCGAAGTACTGGGTGATGTACTCGCCGGCCTCCGACACGTTCGACTCGAACATGATGAAGATGACGCTCTGGGAGAATTCCTGCTGATAGATGAAGAAGTAGCCCAGGCTGGCCATCGAGCACGCCCACAGCACCACGCCGATCACGGCGGCAAGCAGGCGGGTGCGTTTGGGGAACAGCAGCATCGGCGCGAGCCAGACTGCGCTCATCACGAACGCCTGACGGAATCCGGTGAAGCCTGAGGTGCCGGTCAGCTGGATGAGCAGTTGAGTGATACCGGAGAAGTACCAGAAGAACACAAACAGCCAGATGAAACCGGCCCAGTCAAAACCTGCCGCAGCTGTCTTGCTGCGTTTAAACCATGCCATTCAGCACTCCAACTCAATCACCATTGCCACCGTCGGGACGTTTCATGAAATCGGGAGCATGAAACCGACGAACGGAAGCCGCGCGCAGACACGCACGGCAGAATGGGCCGGAGTATCAACAAGCCAATGTGAAAACTTCGTTAGTTGCGGCGAATGGCAGAGGGGGATCATGTCGGGAACGGCTGGGCAGCGGTTCCCGATCAGGAGGGCGGTCAGGCGTGGGGTGAGCGCTGGACGCGTGGCAGAGGCTTTGGCTCGACGCCTTGGGTCATCAGACGAAGTTGTGCCAGCTCTTGTTTAAGCTGGTCGCGCTCGTCCTTCAATTGACGCAGTTCATCGCGGCGGATCGTGACGTACAGGGTTTGTGGCGGCATTGCTGTGTGTACTGTGCCCATTGCTCACCTCGCAAATGGCGTGTCTCAACTGCAGATCGCTCCCGATAACGGGCGCTGATCTGCTATCGGCGCCGATTCTGGTTTCTTTTGCTCGTGAATGGAACTTTTTTATTTTTCATGGTCGTTGTGTCTTCACCACCTTTCCCGACGTTATCAGTCTGGATCGGGCACAATGCCCGGAAACTTCACACCGACGCTCTGGACTAACCTCCATGAGAGCGTTGGGCTATAACCTTTGACACACTTTTATTTGTAGTAAGGAGCATCAGCACATGCAACTCGGGATTATTGGACTGGGCCGCATGGGCGGCAATATTGCACGGCGTCTGATGCTCAACGGTCACACCACCGTTGTTTACGACCGCAATACCGCCTTTGTCGACACCCTGGCCGCCGAGGGCTCTACCGGCGTTGCCGATCTGCCTGCGCTGGTCGCAGGCCTGGCCAAGCCGCGTGCCGTGTGGGTCATGCTGCCGGCCGGCGCGCCGACCGAAGACACCATCGAAACCCTGAGCACGCTGCTCGAGGCGGGCGATACCATCATCGATGGCGGCAACACCAACTATAAGGACGACATCCGCCGGGCCAAGACCCTGGCCGAGAAGGGCCTGCATTACATCGACGTCGGCACCTCCGGTGGCGTCTGGGGGCTGGAGCGCGGCTACTGCATGATGATCGGCGGTGATGCCGAGACCGTTAAGCGTCTGGACCCGCTGTTCGCCGCACTGGCCCCGGGCATGGGCGACATTCCGCGCACCAAGGACCGCAAGTCCGACGATCACCGTGCCGAGCACGGCTACATCCACGCCGGTCCCGCCGGTACCGGTCACTTCGTGAAGATGATTCACAACGGTATCGAGTACGGCATGATGGCGGCCTTCGCCGAAGGCTTCGACATCCTCAAGACCAAGTCCAGCGAACTTCTGCCGGAAGATCAGCGTTTCGACCTGAACGTGGCCGACATCGCCGAAGTCTGGCGTCGTGGCAGCGTGGTGTCGTCGTGGCTGCTCGATTTGACCGCCGATGCCCTGGCGGTCGACCCGAAACTCGACGGCTTTTCCGGTTCCGTGGCCGACAGCGGCGAAGGTCAATGGACCATCGAAGCGGCAATGGAACAAAAGGTGCCGGTACCGGTGCTGTCCAACTCGCTGTTCTCGCGCTACCGCTCCCGCGGTCAGGGCACGTTCGGTGACAAGATCCTCTCGGCCCAGCGCTTCGGCTTCGGCGGCCACGTAGAGACTGCGAAGAAATGACCCATACGATCCGCAGAAAATCCAAGGCAGAACCCGCACCACCGACCACGCTGTTTTTGTTCGGTGCCCACGGCGACCTGGTCAAGCGCTTGCTGATGCCGGCGCTGTACAACCTCAGTCGCGACGGCTTGCTTGACGAAAATCTGCGGATCGTTGGCGTTGACCACAACGCCATCACGGATGAAGCCTTCGCCCAAAAGCTCGAAGACTTCATCCGCACCGAAGTGGCAGCGAAGGTCGGCAAGGGCGATCAGATGCTTGATCCAGCTTTGTGGGCCAAGCTCGCCAAAGGTATCAGCTACGTCCAGGGCGACTTCCTGGACGACAGCACCTATTCCGCGCTGGCGGCGAAAATCGCCGACAGCGGCACCGGCAATGCGGTGTTCTACCTGGCCACCGCGCCACGTTTCTTCAGCGAAGTGGTGCGCCGACTCGGCGCCGCGAAACTGCTGGAAGAAACCCCGGAAGCGTTCAGAAGGGTGGTGATCGAAAAGCCGTTCGGCTCCGACCTGCAAACCGCCGAGGCGTTGAACGCCTGCCT
This sequence comes from Pseudomonas sp. 91RF, assembly GCF_003576265.1. NCBI lineage: Bacteria > Pseudomonadati > Pseudomonadota > Gammaproteobacteria > Pseudomonadales > Pseudomonadaceae > Pseudomonas > Pseudomonas sp. 91RF. Next base: position 28,377 of record NZ_QWFC01000007.1, on the reverse strand, counting down.
GCTCAAGGTGATGTCGGAAAAGCAGATCTACCGGATCGATCACTATCTGGGCAAGGAAACCGTACAGAACATTCTGGTCAGCCGGTTCTCCAACAGCCTGTTCGAGGCCTTCTGGAACAACCACTACATCGACCACGTGCAGATCACCGCCGCCGAAACCGTCGGCGTCGAGACCCGTGGCAGTTTCTACGAACACACCGGCGCCCTGCGGGACATGGTGCCCAATCACCTGTTCCAGCTGCTGGCCATGGTGGCGATGGAGCCGCCGGCCGCGTTCGGCGCCGATGCGGTGCGGGGCGAGAAGGCCAAGGTGGTCGGCGCGATCCGTCCGTGGACCACCGAAGAAGCGCGGGCCAATTCGGTGCGCGGCCAGTACGGTGCTGGCGAAATCGACGGCAAGCCGCTGGCCGGTTATCGCGAAGAAGCCAACGTGTCGCCCGACAGCACCACCGAAACCTACGTGGCGCTCAAGGTGATGATCGACAACTGGCGCTGGGTCGGCGTGCCGTTCTACCTGCGCACCGGCAAGCGCATGAGCGTGCGCGACACCGAGATCGTCATCTGCTTCAAACCGGCGCCGTATGCGCAGTTCCGCGACACCGAGGTCGACGAGCTGCAGCCGACCTACCTGCGCATCCAGATCCAGCCCAACGAAGGCATGTGGTTCGACCTGCTGGCCAAGCGGCCGGGGCCGGCGCTGAACATGGCCAACATCGAGCTGGGGTTTGCCTACAAGGATTTCTTCGAAATGCAGCCGTCCACCGGCTACGAAACCCTGATCTACGACTGCCTGACCGGTGACCAGACGCTGTTCCAGCGCGCTGACAACATCGAGAACGGCTGGAGAGCGGTGCAACCGTTCCTCGATGCCTGGCAACAGGACGCGAGCGTTCAGCCTTATGCCGCCGGCGAAGACGGGCCGCAGGCTGCCGATGATCTGCTGACTCGCGATGGTCGCGTCTGGCATGGTCTCGGATGAGTGAGCCTATCCGTTTTCTGCTGAGCGACATGGACGGCACGCTGTTGCTGCCCGATCACAGCCTGAGCCAGCGCACCATAGATGCCGTTCGTGCGCTGCGTGAAGCGGGCGTGCTGTTCAGCCTCGCCACCGGGCGACCGCCAAAGGCCATGCTGCAGCAGATCGAGGCGCTTGGCGTCGATATGCCGACCGCTGCGTTCAACGGCGGCACGATCGTCAATCCGGACGGCAGCATTCTGGTCGCTCACTACCTGCCAGCCACTGCGGCATTGACGGCACTGGCGTTGTTTGCCGATCAGCCGGAGGTCGAGATCTGGGTGTTCAGCGGTGGTGACTGGCTGCTCAAGGATCCGCACGGGCCGATGGTCCCGCGCGAGCAGCATGGACTGGGTTATCCGCCGGTGGTGGTCGACAGTTTCGAGCCGTATCTGGAGTGTATCGACAAGATCGTCGCGACCAGCAACAACACCGACCTGTTGATCGAGCTGGAGGCGCGTTTGCTGCCGAAGGTCGAGGGCATGGCGCAGGTCTCGCGTTCACAGCCGGTGTATCTGGACGTGACGGCACTCGAAGCTAACAAGGGCGCTGCACTGACGACTCTGGCCAAGCATCTCGGCGTGCCGCTGGCGCAGACCGCAGCGATTGGCGATGGCGGCAATGATCCGGCGATGTTTCATGTCGCCGGCCTGTCGATCGCCATGGGTCAGGCGGAAGACGCCGTGAAGCGTCAGGCGGACGTGGTGACCGGGCCGAACACCGAGGATGGTGTGGCGCAGGCCATCGGCAAGTACATTTTGCCGCGTTGATCGATGCATGAAAAAACGGGAGCCCAAAGGCTCCCGTTGTTGTTTCTACAGCCAGTAACTCACGGCATACCAGCCCAGCAACCCCATCACCACGGTGTAGGGCAGCGCCATCCACACCATCCGCCCGTAGGACAACCGCACCAGTGGTGCAATCGCCGACGTCAGCAGAAACAGGAACGCGGCCTGACCATTGGGCGTCGCAACGCTCGGCAGGTTGGTGCCGGTGTTGATCGCAATCGCCAGGGTTTCGAAATGTTCGCGGCTCATGTGGCCGGAGAGGAATGCCTGTTTTACTTCGGTGATGTAGATCGTCGCTACGAAAACGTTGTCACTGATCGCCGACAACAGACCGTTGGCGATGAACAGCATTCCCGGTTGCTGCTCGGCAGGCAGTGCCAGTACCCACTGGATCAACGGCGCGAACAGTTGCTGATCATGGATCACCGCCACCACGGCAAAAAACACCACCAGCAATGCAGTGAACGGCATGGCGTCCTTGAACGCGCTGCCCAGACGATGCTCGTCGGTGATGCCGGTAAAAGCAGTGATCAGGACAATCACCATCAGACCGATCAGGCCCACTTCGGCGACATGGAACGCCAGCCCGGCAATCAGGATCAATGCGGCCGCGCCTTGCACCAACAGCGCGGCGCGCTGGCGAGGCGTGCGTTCGGCATCGTCTTCACGGGCGTAATCGGCCAGTACCGCACGGACATTGTCCGGCAGCAAGGTGCCGTAGCCGAACCAGCGCAGCTTCTCCAGCAGCATGCAGGTCAACAGACCGGCCGCCAGCACCGGCAGGGACACCGGCGCGACCTTGAGGAAGAATTCGGCGAAGTGCCAGCCCATCTCGTGGCCGATCAGCAGGTTCTGCGGCTCGCCAACCAGTGTGCAGACCCCGCCCAGCGCAGTCCCGACCGCACCGTGCATCAGCAGGCTGCGCAGGAAGGCACGGAACTGCTCCAGATCCTCGTGATGCAGCTTCGGCAAATGCTGATCGTCGCTGAATTCGCTGTCCTGACGCGGATCGTTGCCGGAGGCGACCCGGTGATAGACCGAATAGAAGCCGACGGCGGCGCTGATGATCACGGCGGTCACGGTCAATGCGTCAAGAAAGGCTGAAAGAAACGCCGACAAAAAGCAGAACATCAACGCCAGCAGCATCTTCGAACGCATGCCCAACAGCAGGCGCGAGAACAGGAACAGCAGCAGATCCTTCATGAAGTAGATCCCTGCGACCATGAACATCAACAGCAGGATCACCGGGAAGTTGTGCTGTAACTCTTCATACAACGCCTGGGGCGTGGTCATCTTCAGCAGCAGCGCTTCGATCAGCAGCAGACCGCCGGGCATCAGCGGGTAGCATTTGAGCGCCATGGCCAGGGTGAAAATGAATTCGATCACCAACAGCCAGCCGGCGGCGACAGGACCTGCCGACCACAGCACCACGGCGTTGAGAATCAGGAACCCGACGACGCACGCCTTGTACCAGCGGGGCGAATGCCCGAGAAAGTTTTGCGCGAACGCCTGGGCCATCGAACCGGACATCGGTTGCTCCTTGCTTTAAGAAGCGCGCAAGGTGCCGCAAGCGTTGAGCAAGATCAAGTGTGGGAAGTTTCTGTTCATGGGTTCAGATAGCGCGCCACCACGGCGCGGTAGTTGCCATCCAGCGAATAGCCGCCGACCAGAATCCCGCCTTCCGGTTGCACTGCCAGCGATGTAGCGGTATCGAGACTGCGGCCCAGTCGCGTACGCAACCAGCCGCGGCCGGCGCCGAAGCTATGGTCGAGGCGACCGTCGGCCAGATAGCGCGCAACGATGAAATCGGCCTCGAACCCGCCAATCGTCGCGCCTGCCGCGATAAGCCGGCCGTCCGGCATGCGTTGTGCGGCGCTCCACTGGCAGCCGCTGGGGCCGATGTCCAGCAGGGTGGGTTGACCGTTGTTGCAGTGCAGGTCGGGGCGACCATTGCTGTGAACAGACAGCGCCATGCAACGTATCGGGTCGCGGCTGCTGCCAAAGCAATGCAGGTGCTGGCCCGATTCGATGACCTGGGTCGCCAGAGCGCTGTGTCCCTGAGCCTTGAACGAGAGAAAACCGTCCACCGCAAACCGGCTATCGAGCTGCCCGTCCGGCAGGTAGCGGGCGAGCAGGCCTTCCTGGGGAAAGTCAATCGCGCCCGCCACCACGATTCGCCCGTCGGTCTGCAGCGACAAGCCACCGAGCCAGGTATTGAGCAGCAAGTGCCGGACCATCACAAAACCGCGGCCATTGAAGGTTTCGTCCAGATTACCGTCGGGCTTGACGCGGATCAGCATGCCGACATGGTCGGCCAGCGAGCAGTGATGATTGGCAATCAGCAGAATGTGTCCATCGTTCTGGACAGCAAAATCACAGGCTTCCGCTCCCGGAACACCTGGCGGCAGCCACGTATCGCGGGTCCCCATGGACAGATCGCCGGGCAGACGCACGATCTTGACGCCGTTATCACCGAAGTCCGCCGAGGGCCGGCCATGCTCATCGAACAGTGCCAGGGCGGGAAAGGTACGGTGTTCGGACTCGTAATGCAGGCCTGCCAGCAGAATTCGCCCGTCAGGCAAGACCTGGACCTTGCTGCCCGAGGCTTCGAAGCCAATGGCGAACCAGCCGATCACACTGCCTTGAAAGCCGAAGCCCAGATCCGCCGAGCCGTCTTCGAGCAATCGGGCCAGACCGAACCGATAGCCCAGGGGCGTACCGACTTTGGCTGCCACCAGGATGCGTCCCCGCGGATCGAGTGCCACGTGCTGAGTCAGACTGCAGAGGCTGCCGGCAAAATAAACCTGAGTCACACCGCTGCTGGCAAACGCCTTGTCGAGTTGCCCGGCGTTATTCCTGAGTGTCGGCAGCGCAATAGCGGTGTGAGTTGACATGCCTGCTTCTCCTTGCGGTCGACCCGAATCCGTGAGAGCGGTCGGTGACGGCATGGCGAAACATTCAATCCCTGAACAGTCGCAAGTACAACTGACAGAACTAACAGGTGGAGGGTCGCACTGTGCCAGAACAGTGACTTTTGGAACCAGTCGCAAGCCTGACAAGTATTCAGGCACGAAAGTATCGAAAAGAGTTATACAAAGAAAATGAAGTTAATAAGGATTCGGCAACTAATGGAAGAGGGCGGATGACTTGAAAGTCATCCGCATAGTCCTCGAATCAATGTGGCATCGACCAGGATTGCAGGGCGTAGCCTTCATCGCTCAGTTCGGCGCGAGCTTGTTGCAAGAGGTGCTCGAGTTGGGCCGGGTCGGAATAGGCGCTGCTAGGAATACGGGTGCGGCCGATCTGCGAATTGGTGCGGTCGATAACGGTCAGGCTCAGTTCGCCATTGCCGTCTTGTGGGGCCCAGGCCACGCATTGGAAAGGTTTAAATGCGTGGTTGGCAATCAAAAGAGCTTCGTTGATACGGAGCGGGGCGGTCATGGGGTCTTCTCTCTGTAGTGCCCAATCAAGTGATGTGCCGTCGGTTGGGCTTACCGTTCGGCGAGTTACTTGTACTGATGCACGCAACCCGCTGGCAGGTCACACAGGATTTGAAGAAATTTCGACTTTCTTTCATACAATCTCTGTTACGGCGTTTTTTGAAAGCTGGGTGAAAGATTCGAGTCGATAGCTAACTAATAAAACAGGTTCTTATAACTGCTTCGCTTGTACGCCTATAAGCAATCGATACAAGGCGCCGTCAAATTCTTGCTAATGTTACAGCCAGGTCTGCCAAATGACTGTTTTTACAATCATTTCCTATATTTGGCGCCAAGGAACAGTCATGAGCGAAGCGCCTGCGTTACGACGTTTATTGGTAGTCGACCCTTGTGACGACTGTCACCGATTGTTGCCCGGTTTACGTGCCGTAGGCTGGGATGTTGACAGCTGTAGCCTGGAAAATGCCGCCGACCGCAGTTGCGATGTCGGCTTGCTGCGTTTGCAGCCCTTTCACCTGGAACGTCCCGAAGCCGTTAAAGAGTTGATCAGCCACAGCGGCACCGAGTGGATTGCCGTGCTGAATCAGGAAGTGCTGCGCCTGCAGAACGTCGGGGATTTCGTTTGTGAATGGTTTTTCGACTTTCATACTTTGCCGTTCGACGTGTCGCGGGTCCAGGTCACCCTCGGCCGGGCGTTCGGTATGGCGCGTTTGCGCGGCCAGGGCAATGTTCATGTGGATCAGCCGGAGCACGAGCTGCTCGGTGACAGCAAACCGATCCGCGAACTGCGCAAGCTCCTGAGCAAACTGGCTCCCACCGAGTCGCCGGTTCTGATTCGCGGGGAAAGCGGGACCGGTAAGGAACTGGTCGCCCGTACTTTGCATCGACAATCGCAACGGCACAGCAAACCATTCGTGGCCATCAACTGCGGGGCGATTCCCGAACACTTGATCCAGTCCGAGCTGTTCGGTCACGAAAAAGGCGCGTTCACCGGCGCCCATCAACGCAAGGTCGGACGTATCGAGGCGGCCAACGGCGGCACATTGTTTCTCGATGAAATCGGCGATCTGCCGCTGGAGTTGCAAGCCAATCTGCTGCGCTTTCTTCAGGAGAAACACATTGAACGAGTAGGCGGCAGTCAGCCGATTCCGGTGGATGTCCGGGTGCTGGCAGCCACCCACGTCGACCTTGAAGCGGCGATCGAGAAAAAGCGCTTTCGCGAGGATCTGTACTACCGGCTCAATGTGCTGCAAGTCGTGACCGCGCCGTTGCGAGAGCGGCATGGCGATCTGTCGATGCTGGCCAACCATTTTTCCCATTTCTACAGCCACGAAACCGGCCGCCGGCCGCGCAGCTTCAGTGAAGATGCGCTGATCGCCATGGGCAAGCACGACTGGCCGGGCAATGTCCGTGAGCTGGCCAACCGCGTGCGTCGCGGACTGGTGCTGGCCGAGGGGCGGCAGATCGAGGCGCGTGATCTGGGGCTGATCAGTCAGCAGTCGCTGGCCACCCCGATGGGCACCCTCGAAGACTACAAGACTCGGGCCGAACGTCAGGCATTGTGCGATGTGCTCAATCGGCACAGCGACAACCTCAGCGTGGCTGCCAAGGTGCTGGGGGTTTCCCGGCCGACGTTCTACCGTTTGTTGCACAAACACCAGATCCGCTAGGGCGCGGTGCTTCTTCGGGGAAGAAGCGGAAAAGGCCCGCTGCGAGTGCATCGCAGCGGGCCTTTTTATGATGTTGCGTTCATGGTGTGGCAGGTTAGAAGTAGTACGGGAATTTCAGGCTGAAGGAAAAGTCCGGGGCATCGTCGGTCATGCCGATGGACAGGTTGGGCACGATGGTCAGGTTGTCGGTGGCCGCAATGGTCATGCCGACGTTGAAGTAACCGGCGTTGGCGTCACTGGACACCACCGATTCCCAGTCTCCGCCATCCTGTTTCAGCTTGCTCTTGCGTTGTACAAGGTCAGAGACCGAGAACGACATACTCATTTTTTCATTGAGTGCGAAGGCTATGCCTGCGCCGATCTGGAAGCTGTCGCCGATGCGGACCTTGCCCGGAGTTTTCTGGTTGACCGTGGAACTGATGTCGTCAAACGACTCCTCCAGGTTGTGGGTGTAGGACAAACTGCCGAACAGCACGGCCGGGTCAAACGTCTTGACCAGCGAGATACCGGGGGTGATCGACCAGACGCCGTTACCGGTCGGCAGGGTGTCAGGCACGAACAGGTTGGTGTTGGCGTCGGTCTGGCGCAGTTTGATGCCGAACGGGTCCTTGCCAGTTGGGGCCTTGACTCGCAGCGTGACCACCGCGTCCGGGGTGTTCACCGACTCGTCCAGGAACTTGTAGGCGATACCGAAGTTGACGTCGCCAAGGGTCGGATCCCGCGAGACATCCTGTTCCGTGGTGACGTTGGCTGCGCCCTGATTGCCGCCGCCCGACTGATAAGTCGAATCGCGATACACCACAGGCACGTTCACATCGAACTGCCAGCGGTTATCGAAGTTGTAGCGGCCCGTCAGGTCGAGGGTCCAGGTGTCGGCCTTGATCCGGTCGAGGTTGATGTTGCCCAGAAAGATCGAGTCCAGTGCCAGGAAGCCGTTGAGAATGAGCTGGCGAGTGTCATAACGCGAATAGGTTATGCCGGTTTCCAGGCTGAACTTGCCGCCGCCGAAGAAGCCGCTGGCCTCGTCGTACAGGTTGGACACACTCTGTGCCGGTTGTGAATCGTCGGCCAGCGACTGGCCATAGGATGCGCCACTGCCCCCGGCGGCGCCCCCCGACGCTGCTGCAGCCCCGGTACCGGTGGCCACTTTGGGATTGCCTTTCATGTCGGCTGGCGACTTGGCCAGACGTTTTGGTGGTGGAGAAGCCGGTTGATCTTCGACCTGGCGGACGCGTTGCTCGAGCACCGCCAGGGCTTTCTGTTGCACTTCGTATCGTTGCTTAAGCTCCAGAAGTTCCTGTTTCAAGGTCTCCACATCCGCATCGGGTGCTGCTTGCAGCATCGCCGCGGGTAGAAGAGTACTCAAACATACAGCGGCACGCAGTGATACTGATCGATACATGAATAAGCCGTCCCTTTAAGCCCAATGGATCGAGACTCAGCGTAGTTCAATATCCGATATTGCGTAGTGCTCTGAGTTGACTCAAATTGCAGTCCAGTGCGCCGGCGCTCATGCCGTTATTGTTAAGGACAACATTGAGTTGCGTCAGGTTGTTGACGACGTTTGCATTTCCGAGCAAGCGGGTGTTTTGCAGCAGACCTCCTTGAGCCACTTGTTGCAGGGCCGTGCCCTGATTGCCTGCGGCCTGGATGGCCATTTGCACACCACCGCCGGTGGCCGAAACCGCGACACTGCCAGCGGCATTACTGCCGGAAATCGTTTGTCCGGCCATCAAGGCTTGCCCTTGGGCCGGTACCAGTGCGGGGGGCTGGTTGGCTTCGGAAACATTGATTGCCACGTTGTTGTAGGCCGTGTTGCCGTCGCCGGCGGCGCGAACGCTTTGCGTCACGCCCTGGGAACTGTTGAGTCCTGCGCCACCAATGACCGAGCCGGTACCCGTTTGCGGGGTGCTGCCGTTGCCGGTTTCCTTGATGGTCGAGACATAGAATTCGGGTTTTACGGTTGCTGCCTGCAATTGCATCGAGGTCGCAGCCCCGATCAGATCACCGCTGGCGTTGCGCCAGGTACTGCTCATGACGATGCCGAAGCTGATGATCCGCCCCGGCATGACATAACGACCGCGAAGCTGTGACAGCTCCGAATCCTGGATTTCTATGGGTTTGAATCCTGCATTGGCATAGCCTGACGCACTCGCTGCCAGGCAGGCGGCGGCCAGCCAGTATGAGGTTTTCATCTGCTGCTCCCGGGACATCCAGCCCCACTCTTTATAATCGGCGATTAAAAGAAGTCGCTCTGTATGAACCCGAAGTCCATCAATTCAGCATCTTTGACGGGGTTGAAGGTATCCAGCTTGTTCTTGGCGGTCAGCGGTGCCGGAGGACTGCGTAATGCATTGGTCTTGTCGTATCCGGGGCCGACGATGGCAAAGACAATGCCGTTCCAACCTTTGACAAAGTCATCATGGGCGTAGCGTTTGTGTCCTAGAACCGGGTCTCCGATGTAGACCCAATCCTTGTCTGCCCGCTGCAGCACCACGAAATGCTTGTAGCCGCGAATTTCCATCAGTACCACCACCGGGATAGTGACCGCGTCGAGTTTTTCCGGCGGGATCTTGTAGCCCCTGGCGCGCATGCCGATGCTTTCTATGTAGCGCTTCATGTCCAGCATGGAAAAACCTTGAGTACGGACAAGGTCCTGGTCGGAGTTGACCAGCATGCCTTTGATGATGTGCTCCTCATCGACGTCGAGCCAATAGGCCTGGCGCAGTACCGTCGCCAGTGCGGCGGCGCCGCAGCTGAAATCGGTTTTTTGTTCGACGATGTCGGAAAACTTGCGCTCACGAATGCTTTGCACGTTCTTGTAGACGAGTGTGCCACCCGGCAGGGCAGCCACAGGCATCTGGGCGGCCTGGGCGAGGCCGGAGAGGCAAAGCAGGGCGAGGAGGGTCGTCTTACGCATGATCGATACGCCTATGCGGACTGAGGAAAAGCCCCGTTTCCGGGGCTTTCGTTTCGATCGCGATTACATGCAGGCTTTGCAACCTGCAGCGATGGACAGCGAGTTGCTTTGTTGGTTGCCAACGCCGGCTGCGTTGTTGAAGCCACCGTTGCCGGACCAGCTGTTGCCTACGTTGACCATGTTGGCATTGTTGGTGACAGGGTTTTTCCAGCCGTCTGGGGTCAGCACTTGTTGAGTGGTCACGCCAGCCAGACCGAAGACACCCACGGCAACGAAATCAGATTTCTGATCTTTGCCGCCGTGGCCACGGTCGTTATTGCCGTAGCCGCCACCATAACCACCATGACCGTGATCATCGTCTTTGGTGGTTGCAGTGCCTGCGGCCACGAATGCGCCGCCTGCGGTGAACGTGCCAGTAAGGGTATCTTTTTTGTAGGTCTGGGTGCCGTTGTTGCCGACTTGCAGACCGGTGGTGCTTTGGTTGGCGGCGGCAGCGGCTTGCGCTACACGACCACCGGATACAGCGATTGCCAGGTTGTTTTTCTGTTGGTTGAAGTTGCCGGCAGCGTTGTTCACGCCGATGTTACCCGAGCCACTGTTGCCGACGTTGTTCATGCCGGCACTGTTGGTGCTGGAGTAGTTGGCAACCGTGTTGTTGGAGTTGACTTGAGTTGCGCTCGAAGCGGACACCGCAGAGCCGAAAATGAAGCTTTCGTCGGCGGTTGCCAGAGCAGCGGCGTTGTCTTGTTGGTTACCGTCGCCGGCAACGTTGTTGGCGCCGATGTTACCGTTGGAGTTATTGAGCGAGCCACTGATACCAGCGCCGTTCTGAGTGCCTTGGTTCAGTACGGTGTTGCCCGAGTTGTTTTGTGTATCGAGTACTGCAGCACCAGCTCCCGCACCGATTTGCAGCAGTTCTTCAAGGGTTGGGCCTTTTGGGCCGTGATCGTGACCATGACCGTGATTGTCATCACGACCGCCTGCCTGTGCTGCGATTGCCATCACTGCTGCGAGTGCGAAAACCAGTGGTTTGAGGGCCATTGTAGGTTTCATGGTGTTTCTCCGTCGTGCTTATTAGTTGGTTAAGTGTTGGTACTTTCTAATTGCACTGCTTGTTTGGGTCAGTCAGCGACCCGGATGCTCAGGGTGTTAGCCATTCGGTTCCCCACCCCGGCACTCTGGTTCACCTGGATTACCCCTCGACTGCCGGTGAAGGCCTGATCACTTGTCGTGACCTGGCGACTGCCGGGGGTGCCAGTTGCTCCTGAGCTCGGTAACAACGCCACGTTCTGTTGGGAAAGGGCGCTATCGTCAACGCTCTGCGGAGCAGCACTGATGCTGATGCGCATGGCGTTGGCCATCTGGTTGTTGGCCCCGGAACCCTGGTTCACGCCCAGTGCGCCGTTGCCGTTACTGAATGAGGTGCCGCCGATGGTCGAGCTCGCGTTGATCGAGCGGTCGGCGGGGGTGTCGAGTTTCTGGTGAATGGTGGTGGTGGCGCTGGCCGACGTGCCGATGGCAATCGACTTGACGTTGGTCTGTTGCTGTTGGTCGCCGGCGGCCTGGTTGACGTTGAAATTACCGTTGTACTGCGCCCCGGAATTCTGAATGTTGGCGCTGTCCACGGCGCTTGGGTCGGCCATCACGCTGGTGCAGCCGAGGAGTGCCAAAAGGAGCAGGGAACGATTCATCTTATTGGCCTCCGGCCATGCGGGTCAGCGGAGCCAGTCCCGTGCTGAGGGAGCGGTTGATGGTGTTGGAAATCGTGCCGCCACCGCCACCGCCGTGACCGGCACTCATGCCGGGCAGACCATTGGGGTTGGTCAGGACGTTCATTCCGGGCATGCTGTTGTCGACAGAGATGTTGCCGCGGATCGACGAGCCGCTGGCGATGCTGGCAAAGTCACCGTCACTGAGTTCGGTATTGGTCATTGCCTGGTCGATGCGAGCGGACGGGTTGGCATTCACGGTGGTCGGGTAAGGATCTTTGCCGAAAGCGCTACGCCCGATCGGAATGGGCTGGACGTCGCGATTGAGTACGATCACGCCATTGCCTTCGGCCTGAACGTTGAAACTGAGGAATGTGCTGGCTGCTGATCCGATCAGCAGAAGGCAAGTGAAGGCTTTGTTGATATTTCCCACGGCGGCAATTCCTTCTTCAGTGGGCTGGCCCAAGTCAGCGTTGTGAAGGAGAGAGCGAAAGCTGTGCCGGTTTTTAAATGTTCTTGGTTTTCAATGGTTTGGATCGAAGGTGTGCAGGGCTGATACAACAGCTGTTTCAACGTTGAAACAGACCTCCGCCGATTCTGCAGGGCAAAGCCGTTGCAATGCTCTGGGACAAGGGTTTGTAGAAGGGTGTTTCAGCGATGTAACAAGTCGGGTGACAAAGCGATGAAGACCGTTGAGACGGGGACTTTGCAGGAGAGGGAGTGTTTCAGGATCGGACACATTTACCCCGAATCGGGGGAAATGCACGGGTCAGTCAACGCGAAAACCGGGTCAATCTGCCAGCAGGTTTCGTACGGCGTCGAAGGCTTGAGCCTGCCGCTCGGCCCAGTCGCCGTGAATAATCTGCAAAGGTTGCCGATGCTGTTCCAGCCAGGTCTTGGTGGAATCATAGAAGGCAAGCCGTTCGCGGAGCGCTGGCTGGCTGCGCTGGCCATCGTCCGTCCAGTCGATCTGTTCCGGAGACAGCAGCAGGTGCAGGTCGTAATGACGCGCCAGCAGCTCCGGTTCCAGCCAGTCGGGACAGTCGCCGAACAGCGTCTGGCTCCAGAGAATATTGCTCAACAAATGAGTGTCGAGAATCAGCAACGAAGGCTGCTGCGCTCGCGCCTCGTCTTCCCACTGCAATTGGCCGCGAGCAATCTCGGGGATATCGGCAAGGCACGTATCCCGGGGATTCTGCTCGATGAACCAGCGCACGTACTCATCCACCCGCAAACCGCCGAACCGTTGCTGCAGCCCGGCAGCCAGCCAGCTCTTGCCGGTGGATTCCGGCCCGGTCAGAACAACGACTTTCATGCGCGCAACGCCGGATCGGCGCGCCATTCCCGCCAGCCCTGCACCGCGATCAGGGTGAACAGGGCGTACAACGCAGCGGTGAGGTAAAGGCCCTTATAAAGGAACAGGCCGACGAAGATCACATCCAGCACGAACCACAGCGCCCAGCATTGCAGGCGCTTGTGCGCCATCCAGAATTGCGCAACCAGGCTGAAAGCGGTCAGCGCCGCGTCGAGCCAGGGCTGCGCGGCATCGGTCCAGTGCGCCATGGCCGCGCCCAATAGCAGGCTACCGGCGGCGCCGATGGCCAGCCCTTGCAGAATCGAACGGGAGTCGAGCCGGCTGACCTCACGCCCGTCATGCATCGTCCCGGCCCGAGTCCATTGCCACCAGCCGTAGACTTGCAGCGCGGCGTAAACCACTTGCAGCAACATGTCCGAATACAGCTTCACCTCGAAGAAGATCCAGCTGTAGAGCAGCACCATGACCAGCCCGATCGGCCAGCACCAGGGGTTCTGTTTAACTGTCAGCCAGACGGCGATCACACCGAGGGCGGCGGCGAACAGTTCGAGCCCGGACATGCAAGTTCCTTGGAGGGATTAAAAGAGGGAGCGGATTGTACCCAAAAACCGGTGGGAATGAGCTCCCACCGGTGACCGGGATCAGACGCGGAACTGGCGCAGCAATCCGTTCAGTTGCTCGCTCAACTGGCCGAGTCGCACGCTGGCGGCGCTCGATTGCTCGGCAGCCAATGCGGTGCTGTGCGACAGGCCGGCAGCCTGGGTGACGTTCTGGTTGATGTCCTCGACCACATGCGCCTGTTGCAGGGTCGCACTGGCGATCGAGGCGTTCAGGCCGTTGAGGTTGCGCAGCGCCTGGCCGATGGCATTGAGGCTCGCACCGGCCAGTCCGGCCTGCTCGATAGTCAGTTGCGACGCCTTGCTGCTGTCGCCGATCACTTTCACCGCCGCTTCGGAATGATTTTGCAGGCGCTCGATCATCGACTGGATTTCCGCCGTGGATTTCTGCGTGCGTTGCGCCAGCAAACGAACTTCATCGGCCACCACGGCAAAACCACGGCCCTGTTCGCCGGCCCGGGCGGCTTCGATGGCGGCGTTGAGTGCCAGCAGGTTGGTCTGCTCGGCAATCGAACGGATCACTTCCAGAACACTGCCAATCTGCGTGCTTTCGGTTGCCAGCGTACGAATCACTTCGACGGCCTGATCGATGGTGCCTGACAACTTGTCGATCTGTTGCAGGCTGCCGTCGATGTTGATCTGGCCTTGCTGCGCCTGGGCTTCGGCATCGCGCATCTCGTTAGCAGCATGCTCGGCGTTCTTCGCCACATCCTGCACGCCGTAGGTGACTTCGTTGATGGCCGTCGCCACGAGCTCCATTTGCTGTGATTGTTGCTGACTGCGCTGTTGGGCCTGACTCGCGTCATTGCCCAGTTCAGTGGAGGACTGGCCCAGCGCGCTGGCCGACACCTGCAAATCACCGATCACCCGGCGCAGTTTGGCGGTGAAGGCATTGAAGTGATGGGCCAGTTGCGTGACTTCGTCCTGGCCATGGGTATCGAGGCTGCGGGTCAAATCACTTTCGCCGCTGGCAATGTTGGCCATGGCGTTCACGGTTTCCTGCAAGGGGCGGACGATGCTGCGGGCAATCAGAATCACCAGCACGCCCATGATCAGTGCGATGACCAGGCCTACGACGGACGCCTTGATCACCTGGCCCTGAAATTCGGCCTGCACATCGTCGATGTACACGCCTGAACCCAGCACCCAGCCCCACGGCTCGAACAGTTTCACGTAGGAGGTCTTGGCCACTGGCTCGCTGGCACCGGGTTTCGGCCAACGGTAATCGACCATGCCGGCGCCCTTGGCCTTGGCGATGGCAACCATTTCGTTGAACACCGCAAAACCGTCCGGGTCGCGGATCGCCGAGAGGTTCTGGCCTTCGAGCTTGGGATTGGTCGGGTGCATGACCATCACGGGCGTGAGGTCGTTGATCCAGAAGTAATCGTTCTGGTCGTAGCGCAGGCCGCGAATCGCGGTCAGTGCCTGTTTCTGGGCGGCGTCGCGGGTCAGGGTTCCGGCCGCTTCCAGGCCCTGGTAGTAGGTCAGCAAACCACTGGCGGTCTGCACCACATGCTGGGTTTTCTGGGCCTTGGCGTGATACAGGTCATCGTGGATCTGCTTGAGCATCAACAGGCCCAGGGTCAGCAGCATGACCACCGCCACAATCAAGATGAGCCACAAGCGTCGGCTGATCGACACACTGCGCAAGCTGTTCATAACGCTGTCACTCCGGTTTCTTTTTCTTGTAATAAATCACCGCAAGCATCCAACCACGTTTCTATGGCCGGGCATACGCGACCCAAGTCGTAGAGCGCGACAGCGCGATTACGGCTTGTCTGTTAGGATTTCGGCCCCGTGGGTGAAAACCTGAACCCAAGTTGCCATTTCACGGAATTTTGACCGTTTCATGTGGATCCTTGGCACGCGGAATCGGTACAGCAACAAACCGCTACGCTGATCGCAGTGAACGTAAAAAAATACTATCGGGGCATGCCTGAACGCATCGCTCTTTGGGGGATTGATGGACCTTTGGACCGCCTTGCAGGCACTGATTCTTGGAGTTGTAGAAGGGCTGACGGAGTTTTTGCCCATTTCCAGTACCGGACACCAGATCATCGTCGCCGACCTGCTGAATTTCGGCGGCGAACGCGCCATGGCGTTCAACATCATCATTCAACTCGGCGCGATTCTCGCGGTGGTCTGGGAGTTTCGCCGCAAGATTCTCGACGTGGTCATCGGCTTGCCGACCCAGCCGAGTTCCCGGCGCTTTACCGCCAACCTGCTGATCGCCTTCCTGCCCGCCGTGGTGCTGGGCGTGATCTTTGCCGATCTGATTCACAAATACCTGTTCAACCCGATCACCGTGGCGACGGCGCTGGTGGTGGGCGGTTTCATCATGTTGTGGGCCGAGCGCAGGCAGCATGAAGTGCACGCCGAGACCGTGGACGAGATCACCTGGAAGGATGCGCTGAAGGTTGGCTTCGCCCAATGTCTGGCGATGATCCCGGGCACCTCGCGCTCCGGCTCGACGATCATTGGCGGCCTGTTGTTCGGTCTGTCGCGCAAGACTGCCACCGAATTCTCGTTTTTCCTGGCGATGCCGACCATGGTCGGTGCGGCAGTGTATTCGGGCTACAAGTACCGCGCGCTGTTCGTGCCCGCGGACTTCCCGGTGTTTGCCATCGGTTTTGTCACCGCATTCGTCTTCGCCATGATCGCCGTGCGCGGTTTGCTGAAGTTCATCGCCAGCCACAGTTACGCGGCATTCGCCTGGTACCGGATCGTGTTCGGCCTGCTGATTCTGGCAACCTGGCAGTTCGGCTGGGTGGACTGGGCGGCGGCCAAGGCATGAGTGACTCCCGCGCACGCCGCCCGGATCGCGGCCCGTCCGGTGGCAACATTCAGCATCTGAAGTTGAAGCTGGTGGTGTTGCTGATCGTCTGCGCGTTGCCGCTGTTCGGCTCCCTGTCGATGTGGCTGCGCGGAATCTCATTGGTGCCGTTGATGGCCTACGGGATTGTCAGCGTGCTGGCGTTCTTCCTGTACTGGGCCGACAAGCGCAAGGCCCGCGCCGACGCCTGGCGCACGCCGGAAAACGTCCTGCACGCCGTGGAACTGGCGGGCGGCTGGCCGGGCGCGTTGATCGCCCAGCAAGTCTTCCGGCACAAGACGCGCAAGGTGTCGTTTCAGATTCTGTTCTGGGTGATCGTTGCACTGCACCAGGTGTTCTGGATCGACCAGCTGTTCCTCGGTTCGAACCTGTTGGCGCTGGGGTAGGGATTACAGCAGCAAACCCACCCGGGTTTTCTTCGGCAATTTGCTCACCACCAGTTGATGAGAGCGTTGCAGCAATCCTTGCAGTTCCTCGGCGCCCAAGGGGTAGGGCGGGTGCATGATGATCCACTGCGCCCGCGCCAGGTATGGCGCCGGGTGAATGCCCGGCCGGTCGCAATGGCCGAGAAACAGATCCTTGTCGACCTTGAACGCCAGCGACTCACCGCGCAGCCCCTGCAAGGCGAACATCTTGTTGCCGGCAATCGAGAACACCCGCACACCGCCCCATTTGTAGTCTTCCCGGGCGCCGGGTAATGTCAGGCAGAAATCCGCGACATCCTTCTCGCTCATCTTTCCTTGTTTCATAAGAGCCGCTCTCCACAGGCATTGAACGATTCGACCAGATGATCGATCCAGGCGCGCACCGCCGGCATCACTCCACGCCGATGCGGATACACCGCTTGCAGCCAGCCGCCGGGCAATGACCAGTCCGGCAGTAACTGCACCAGCGTGCCGTTGTTCAGCTCCGCTTCGCAATACATCATCGGCAACAGGGTGAAACCCTGGCCGGCCAGCACACACGCCTTGCGCACAATGAAGTCGTCGATGCCCAGCCGTGCTTCCAGCGCCAGATCGCAACTCTTGCCGTGCTGATCCAGCAGGCGCACATGCACCATGCGATCGGCTTCCAGCGCGCCGAGCACCGGCAGGGTTTTCAAGTCCTGCGGATGATTGATTTCCACCCCCTGTATAAAGGAAGGGCTCGCGACCACCACCATCTGCGCCTGACGCAAGCGACGGGTCACCAGCATCGGTTCTTCGTCGCCGTGTTCGCGCACCCGCAGGGCGACGTCGATGCCTTCGGTGATCAGATCGACCCGGCGATTGATCAAGGTGACTTCCAGTTGCACCTGCGGGTATTTGCCGAGGAAGTTGCTGATTACCACCGGCAGCATTTCATGGGCCAGCCCGGTGGGGCTCGACACCCGCAGGCGGCCACGGGGTTCGCTGGACATGCTGGCCACCGTCTCGTCGGCCATTTCCGCTTCCAGCAGCATCGCCTGGCAGTGGCGCAAATAGCGTTCGCCGACTGCGGTCAGCTTCAACTGACGGGTAGTGCGTTGCAGCAAGCGCGCACCGAGGCGTTCTTCCAGCTCTGCAATCCGCCGCGAAAGGCGTGACTTGGGAATGCCCAGCAAGCGACCGGCAGCGGCGAATCCGCCGGCCTCGACCACTTTGGCGAAATAGTAGAGATCGTTGAGGTCTTGCATGGGGAATTCCGACTGTTCTATCAGTGGGACAAACTATCGCATTGTTGCCGTCTAATCAGCTATTGGTTTCGTAGGTAGGATTGTCTCCATTCCGTCGCCACCGGCGATTCTTTCCAGGAGATTCCACTATGAAACTGCTGCACATCGATTCGAGCATTCTGGGCGACAACTCCGCTTCCCGTCAGCTGAGCACCGAAGTCGTCAAAGCCTGGCAAGCCGCCGAGCCAAGCGCTGTCGTGACCTACCGCGACCTGGCCGCCGACGCCATCAGCCACTTCTCGTCGACCACTCTGGTGGCCGCCGGCACCACCGCTGAACTGCGCAACGCCGCACAACAGCACGAAGCCGAGCTGAGCGCCAACACCCTGGCCGAATTCATCGCTGCTGACGCCATTGTCGTTGCCGCGCCGATGTACAACTTCACCGTGCCAACCCAGCTCAAGGCCTGGATCGACCGCATCGCCGTCGCCGGCCAGACTTTCCGCTACACCGAAGCCGGCCCTGAAGGCCTGTGCGGTGGCAAGAAGGTGATCATCGTATCGACTTCGGGCGGCATCCACGCCGGTCAGGCTTCGGGCGTAGCTCACGAAGACTACCTGAAACTGGTCTTCGGCTTCCTTGGCATCACCGATATCGAAATCGTCCGTGCCGAAGGCCTGGCCTACGGTGAGGAAGTTCGCAACAACGCCATGAGCGCGGCCCACGCCCGCATCAGCGAGCAACTGTTCGCCGCAGCGTAAGGCTTTCGTAAAGAACAGCTCTCGTTCAGGCAACACCCAAAAAACTCTGTATTCTGGTTCTGCAAGGGCCAGATACGGAGTTTTTTGTGTCCGACTGTTACATAATCTGGCCCGGGTTATGCAGTCTTACGATCAACGTCTGAGTGCAACGCCGCGCCGGATCACCGAACCACGGAGTTTCGGGCGTCGAACACAACGGATCTTTCGATTGAGTAACAACAGGGTGGGGCATCCCATGATGCGTCTTTGTGCAACGTTACTGATTTGCCTGCTCGGCAGCCTGAATTCAGTGCACGCAGCCCCCGGCCAGCACCCACGCTGGAGCGTCGGTTATCACGAGATGACGTTCCTCGATCCGCTCGACCTGCAACCGATGCGTGCCATCGCGTTCTATCCCTCCAGCGACCGCGAGCACATGAGCCTGCTCGAGGGCTATTCGGTCGAAGCCGGTGAAGACACCAAAATCGCCCTCGGCCGCTTTCCGATGCTGATGCTGTCCCACGGCAACACCGGCACGCCGCTGGCCCTGCACGACCTCGCCACATCGCTGGCTCGCAAGGGCTTTGTGGTGGTGGCAGTGATTCATCCCGGCGACAACTCCAGGGACCACAGCCGCCTCGGCACCTTGAGCAACCTCTATGGGCGCCCGATCCAGATTTCCGAAGCCATTACCGCCACGCTTGGCGACCGCATGCTTGCGCCGTTCGTGAACGCCGATCAGGTCGGTGTCATTGGTTATTCAGCAGGGGGCGAGACCGCGTTGATTCTTTCAGGCGCTCAGCCTGACCTGGATCGTCTGCGCCGCTACTGCCAGGAACGTCCGGACGACCGCGATGCCTGCAACACCCAGGGCGAACTGATCGTCGATCGCGATGACCTGCAACCGGTGGCCGACCCGAGAGTCCACGCCTTGCTGTTAATGGCGCCGCTGAGTCTGAAATTCGGCCGGCACACCCTGGCCGACGTACATGTGCCGGTGCTGCTGTACAGCGGCGATGGCGACAAACTGGTGGCCTTTGACAAGAACGCCGCCGCCCTGGCGCGCAAACTGCCGACCGCGCCGGACTTCAAGTTGCTGGCCGGGGCAGGGCACTTCGTGTTTATGGCTCCGTGCAATGAAGAACAGATCCGTGCGATGCCGGCGCTGTGCACCGATGCTGACGGGGTGGATCGCGAAGACATCCATCGCAACCTGATTTCTGAAGCCGGGCGGTTCTTCTCCCATGCGCTGGGCAAGCCTTCCCGGGCAGGGATGCAGACGGCGGATCAGTAAGCGTCAGGCCATCGCCCGACGCTTGAGCCACAAGGTCAGCGCCAGTCCGGTCACGGACAACAGCGCTGCGCCGAGGAAAATCCACGAATAGCCCAGATTCAACGCCACCGCGCCCATCAACGGCCCGGCAATCGCGAGTGCCAGATCGAAAAACACTGCGTAAGCACTCAACCCGGCACCACGGCTGGAGTTGGGCACCTGCTTGATGGCTTCAACCCCCAGCGCCGGGTACACCAGCGACAGCCCGAACCCTGCCAGCCCTGCACCGATCAGTGCGTAACCGGTGGATGGTGCGAGCCACAGCAACAACAGCCCGACGGTTTCGATGCTCATGCAGGCGATGGCCGAAGCAAAGCCGCCGAATCGGGCGATGGCGGAAATGAACAACAGCCGCGACAGGATGAAGCACACGCCGAACACCGTCAGGCAGTAGGCCGCGCCGGTCCAGCCGCGATTGAGGTAATAAAGGGTGATGAACGTGGTCAGGGTGCCGTAACCGATCGAGGCCAGGCTCAAACTGGCGCCAAATGGAGCAATTCGCCCGAACACCGCCCAGAACGGCAGACGCTCACCGCGCACTACCGGCACGGAAGGCTTGTTGCGAATCAGCAGCAGAGCGCCGGCGGCCAATACCGACAGCGCAATGCCGAGGCTGGTAAAACCGTAATCGGCCACCATCAGCACGCCCAGTGGTGCGCCGATAGCGATGGCGCCGTAAGAAGCGATGCCGTTCCAGCCGATGGATCGGGCAGTATGTTCGGCGCCGACCTGGCCCATGCACCAGCTGATGGTGCCGACACCGATCAAACCTTGCGCGATCCCGAGCAGCAAACGCCCGGCGATCAGAATGATCAGGCTTGGCAGCGGGAAGTCCTGAAGCAGGGTCGATATGAATGTCAGCACACCGCTGAGGACGATTCCCAGCAAGCCGTAAACGATGGCGCGTTTGGTGCCGACGGTATCCGACATGCGCCCGGCCATGGGACGGCTGAGCAGGGTGGCCAGGTATTGTGACCCGATCACCAGACCCGCAACGACGGCACTGAAGCCCAGTTGTTCGTGCACATAGCCGGGCAGCACCGCTATCGGCAGACCGATGCAGAGGAAGGCGATAAAGGTGTAGAAAACGATGGAGACGATCTGCAGGGTGATCGCCATGGAGCTTTGCGGTGGCTGTTGCTGCGCAGACATGAGGGCTCGTTCGCGGGCGGCGGTGGGAGAGTCCGCATCATGGCTTGGCGGTGAAATAAAAGAAAGCAGGCTAACTATCTTTCCCGGACGCAATAAAAAGCCCCGCCATGGGGCGGGGCTTTCGACGCGAGGCCGCTATCAGAACACGACGCCCTGGCTGCGCAGGTAATCGTCGTAGGTACCGCTGAAGTCGGTCACGCCGTTCGGACTCAGCTCGATGATGCGCGTGGCCAGGGACGATACGAACTCACGGTCGTGGCTGACGAAAATCAGCGTGCCCGGGTAGTTTTCCAGCGCCAGGTTCAGCGCCTCGATCGATTCCATGTCCAGGTGGTTGGTCGGTTCGTCCATCACCAGTACGTTCGGCTTTTGCAGGATCAGCTTGCCGAACAGCATGCGACCTTGCTCACCACCGGAAATGACCTTCACCGATTTCAGGATCTCATCGTTGGAGAACAGCATGCGACCGAGGGTGCCACGGATCATCTGCTCGCCCTGGGTCCACTGACCCATCCAGTCGAACAGGCTCACATCGTCTTCGAAGTCGTGGGCGTGGTCTTGAGCGTAGTAGCCCAGCTCCGCGCTTTCGGTCCACTTCACCGAACCTGCGTCCGGGGTCAGCTCACCCATCAGGGTGCGCAGCAGGGTGGTCTTGCCGATACCGTTCGGGCCGATGATCGCCACGCGTTCGCCGGCTTCAACGGTGAAGCTGAAGTTCTTGAACAGGGTCTTGCCGTCGAAACCCTTGGACATCTGCTCGATGGTCACGGCCTGGCGGTGCAATTTCTTGGTCTGTTCGAAACGGATGAACGGGCTCACGCGGCTCGATGGCTTGACCTCAGCCAGCTGGATCTTGTCGATCTGCTTGGCACGGGAAGTCGCCTGCTTGGCTTTCGAGGCGTTGGCCGAGAAGCGGCTGACGAACGTCTGCAGTTCGGCAATCTGGGCTTTCTTCTTGGCGTTGTCCGACAGCAATTGCTCGCGGGACTGGGTCGCCGCGGTCATGTATTCGTCGTAGTTGCCCGGGAACAGACGCAGCTCGCCGTAGTCCAGGTCGGCCATGTGGGTGCAGACGCTGTTCAGGAAGTGACGGTCGTGGGAAATGATGATCATGGTGCTGTTACGCGCCGTCAAAATCGTTTCCAGCCAGCGAATGGTGTTGATGTCCAGGTGGTTGGTCGGTTCGTCGAGCAACAGCACTTCCGGATCGGAGAACAGTGCCTGAGCCAGCAGGACACGCAGTTTCCAGCCCGGCGCGACTTCGGTCATCGGGCCGAAATGCTGTTCCAGCGGAATGCCCAGGCCCAGCAGCAGTTCACCGGCGCGGGATTCGGCGGTGTAGCCGTCCATCTCGGCGAACTCGGTTTCCAGCTCGGCCACGGCCATACCGTCTTCTTCGCTCATTTCCGGCAGCGAATAGATGCGATCGCGCTCGGCCTTGACCTTCCACAGCTCTTCGTGACCCATGATCACGGTGTCGATCACGGTGAATTCTTCGTAGGCGAACTGATCCTGACGCAGTTTACCGAGGCGCACGTTCGGCTCGAGCATCACCTGGCCGGCAGACGGCTCCAGGTCGCCACCGAGGATTTTCATGAACGTCGACTTGCCGCAACCGTTGGCGCCGATCAGGCCATAACGGTTGCCGTTGTTGAATTTCACCGAAACGTTTTCGAACAGCGGCTTTGCGCCGAACTGCATGGTGATGTTAGCTGTGGAGATCAATTACCTTACCTATCAATGGGTTAGAGCTGGTTTTTTTGCCTGATACCGACGAGATACCATTCTGGAGCCTTTCCAGCTCCCCCCCAGTCTGAGCTTGAGTTAAGTCAACGGGCATGCGTCGCCAGCAACAATTGGACGCGGTGGCCAAGCTGCTGAGCGATGAATGCGGGTTCATGTTGGACATTGCGCATATTGTCGCATAACTATGACAGCAGTAGTACGGCGCGCATGCTTTGTTGCTGATGGATAGGCAAGCCTCTCAGGTGAGCGATCCGGGAGGCTTTCTTGCAAGGCGCTGGGTCAGCTTGGAGCCTTTAGCAGGAGGAACGGCTTTTCAACAAATCGCCAGCTGAGCGCTGCGATTGCTACGGTGGTGATCGCGGACAGCAGTGGATGTAAAAAAGGATGGCTCAGTTGTGGCAGGTAATTCGCCATGCAGAACCCCACCATCAGGTGATAGAGATAGATGCCATAGCTGATCTGGCCAATGTATTGAATGACAGGTGTGGTCAACAGGAATTTCTTTGCATTGCGCTCGTTCAACCATGAAATCATCCAGACGGAAAGTCCGGCAAATGATGTTGCCAGAAAAATGGTTTCGGCGAATGCGATGGTTTGGCTGCTCAGGTAGAGGATGACGAGAAGAAGCATTGCAGATAAAGCACCTGTTAATCCGGTCACTTTTTTCAATGCCGATGCTGGCATCTTCGTTTCGAGTATTGCAAGTAGTGAGCCGGCAGCCAGGCAGTCAAGATTTGCTGGTAACGAAAAAATTGCCGCTAAAGGAATCTGTATATCAGCGTAATACCACCTGGCTACAGGTGACAAGATAATCATTAGCAAGCAAATCATCCAAAGTCTTGATCTCATGAATACTAAGAGCAGAGGCCAAAAAAGATAATATTGCTGTTCAATTGAAAGAGACCAGAAGTGTATTGGGAATAGTGTCGCCCCGGGCGAGCTGAAAAGAAAGTTTGAAAGAAACAATGCGTGCCACGCGACATCTTCCTGCTTGAAACCCGGCCATATGAAATAAAGGAGCACGATGATCAGGAAGTAGGCGGGCCATATGCGCAGTGCCCGATTTTTGAAAAAACGCTTCAAGCTTATTCTGCCACTATTTCGCGCTTGCTCCTTTAGCAGTCCGCGCGTAATGACATAGCCGCTGATCACAAAAAACAAATACACCCCGGCGAGCCCCCAGTTGACCGGGAAAGTAAACCCGATTATCCAATGGCTGCACAGTACGGCTATAACTGCCAATGCCCTCAGGCCGTCAATTTCCGGGCGGAACGTTGAGCTTTTTGTGTTTGTTTCCTTTGTCGGACCAGCCATGGCCGATCCGTGTCCTTCAATAATCATTGTTCAGGCCCATACCCATCTGAATTTCTTAATGCTTGACGCCAACGGGCAAATCCAAGTACCTGCATCGATGCAACCGACGCAGGTACTTGCTGTCGAGTTCAAAAAGAACAGTTTTTGCGCGGTCAAATAGTCGAGCTCCGCCAACGACGAGTGATTGCTCGTGTTGGCGACACGGGGTGATTGCACCCAAGGTTGGTAACGCAGCCTAAATCAGGCTCTGGAGCACAGAGATCAGGACGCTCTTATGAAGTGGCGATCTGGGATTGCGTTTTTCTTCGTGACATGGCTCGCTTTCTGAAGCGCTCCACGGGCAATTCGATGGCATAAACCGCCACTAGTGTACCAACGATTATCGACGCAACATAAGTGTATGTGTTTGCTTCAAAAAGTCCGAGCCAGCGAACAATAATCGTCACAGGGATATGCGTGATATACAGGGGGTAGGAAAGGTCTCCAAACCACTTATCAATTTTGCTGTTCTTGGTTTTAAGAAATAAGATGGGCGATAACGCAGCCAAGGCAACAAGTGTGAATGCCTCTTGGGTCCTGTGCATTGTACAGCTCGCTACAAGTACCAATACGAGGGCGTACAGCATCGCCATTTTCTTGAGGTCACCTGCATATAATTTATGCAGCCAGTACGCGCCGGCTCCCAGCGAGAAATAGAGGGCCGGACCTGGGTAGTAAAGATCGGTCCGCAGCGGAGTGGAAGTTGTTGCAGTGAATATTTTTGCGGCCAGTGCGTATATGATTGCCATGATGAAAAAAGCAAGTGTTTTTTTCTGGCTTCGCAAGATAAAAGGCGCAACAAGGTAAAACAAAATCTCAATCGATAGCGTCCAGGCGGGCAGGTTAATGATGTTCTGCGCACCATTATGATTTTTATCTATACCGTATTCGGAAAATACGATATTGCCATCTACGGAACTAACGTGCAGGAGAAGGTCCGAGCCGAGCATGAATATGTTCGAGAATACTGCAACTATCTGAATCAATAACGGTTGCTGGGATATTGTGTGCGCGACACTCTCTATCATTCCTGTAGGAATCAGGATAAGAATTGAAAACAGATACACTGGCCAGAGTCTCAAAACCCGCCCCATGTAAAACTCAGTATTCATGCTGGGTTTCGTGTAGCGCTCATTCAGACCGATTGCAATGTAAAAACCAGACAACAAATAGAAGCACTGGACGGCAAATCCGGCAGGAGCTAGAGGGAACCAAGTGACCGCTCCGATGTGCGTGAGCATAACGGATAGCGCGAGAAATATTCTAATGAGTCCCATCTAGGATCCTTTCCTGATCATTTGTACGTAGCTGGATACAAAAGCGCGACATCCTATTCCACGAATGGCCTTATGTCATCTAAACCGTGTCGTAAGCTCCGATTGAGCTTGCGAGGGGGGGCACGCTGGCGCTGAGGAACACTCTATACGTTCGCCATAGAAGCGTTCTATGCCGTGTGTTTCTCAAGCTGGAATTGCCCAGGCAGAGGTAACCACCTGTTTAAAAGCGGAGATTCTGGAAGGGCGAAGGTAGGACGATAGCGGGGATTTCTGAGCCAAAGATACGGCCTGGAAGCTTCTTGCAAACGCTGCCTGGCATTCCAATCCTGGAGGCTCAGGAGGTCTGGGAGCTGATTGGCGCAATCGCGGGACAGTTTTTCACAGATGAAGGTTCACTATTGGTTACAAACTGTGGCTAAAATGCCATCCATTCACCCAATGCCCTTGCCCGGCATGGGCTCAAGGATGTGCCACCGAGACGCTGTTTTGTATCCAGACCACTGCTACAGACCTATGGCCACAGCCAGAAAGGCGCGCAGTTTGTTCACTTTTGACGTGTGACGATTTCCGTGAAACTCATCATTGCTGCTATTTATGTCATTTCCATTGCATACGTTCACCTGCGTGGCCGTGTGCGTCACAAACTGGGCCGTCAGTTGAGCGATCACTCGACGTTTCTTGCGCCGATCAACTGCTTCCTTTATCTGTTTTCGAAGAAACCGAACAAACCCTACCTTGATCCGAAGGACTTTCCCGATCTGAGCCCGTTGCAGGCCCATTGGGAAGAAATCCGCGAGGAAGGTCAGAATCTGCTGCGTGCCGGTGCGATCAAGCGCTCGGACCAGTACGACGACGTCGGTTTCAACTCGTTCTTCAAGACCGGCTGGAAACGCTTTTATCTGAAATGGTACGGCGACAGCCACCCGTCGGCGCTGCAACTGTGCCCGCGCACCACTGAACTGGTGCAGAGCATCGGTTCGATCAAGGCGGCGATGTTCGCCGAACTGCCACCGGGCTCGAAACTGGTGCGTCACCGTGACCCGTACGCCGGTTCCTACCGTTATCACCTGGGTCTGGAAACGCCGAACGATGCTGGTTGCTACATCAACGTCGATGGCGAGAACTATCACTGGCGCGACGGCGAAGCGGTGATGTTCGACGAGACCTACATTCACTACGCGGAAAACACCACCGACAAGAACCGCATCATCCTGTTCTGCGACGTCGAGCGCCCGATGAAGTACCGCTGGGCAGCCGCGTTCAACGGCTGGTTCAGCCGTACCGTGATGTCGGCGGCGGGCGCTCCGAACGACGCGGGCGACCGCACCGGCGGTATCAACCGTTTGTTTACCAAAATCTACAAGATCCGCCTGCGCGGCAAGGAGCTGAAAAAGCGCAATCGCGCGCGCTATTATCTGGAAAAATGGGCGATCTTCGGTGGCCTGCTGGCAATCTTCATTCTGATCTGAAAACTGATCTGATAAATCGGGCGACTGTTGAAAGACAGTCGCCCGATTTCATTTTCACGACGCTTTTTTGGCCTTTTTCGCCGGGGTGGCCTTGCTCGCGGCCTTCTTCGCCGGTTTGGCCGGTGATTTCCCGCCAAGACTGCGTTTGAGCAATTCGGTCAAGTCGATCACATCCGCCGACTTGCGTTCTTCTTCGCCGTCAACGGTCTCAACGTCCTCGATTTTGCCTTCATGGGCCTTCTTGTCCACCAGGGCCATGATCTTGTCTTCGAATTCGTCGGTGTAATCTTCTGGCTTCCAGTCAGCGCTCATGTCTTCAACAAGCCGTTTGGCCATATCTAACTCGGCTTTCGCCAGTTGCGGCTTGGTCACTTCGCTGCCCAGCGCCAGTTCATCGAGGCTGCGCACTTCCTGCGGCCAGCGCAGTTTCACCAACACCAGTGCCGACTCCAGCGGCATCAGCGCCGCCAAGTACTGACGCGTGTGTAAAACCACACGGGCGAGGGCGACTTTTTTGGTTTTGCTCAGGGTTTCGCGCAGCAATGCGTAAACCTTGCCGCCGCGTTTGTCCGGGGCCAGGTAGTAGGGCGTGTCGATGTTTTGCAGCGGAATCTGTTCACTGTCAACGAAGGCAAAGATGTCGATGGTCTGGGTCGACACCGGGTGGGCCGAACGGATTTCCTCCTCGCTGAGCACCACATATCGGCCTTTTTCGAACTGCACGCCTTTGACGATGTGCTCCTTGGTGACTTCCTTTCCGGTGACCTTGTTGACCCGTTTATAGCCGACCGGGTCCATGCTGCGGCTGTCCAGCCAGTCGAAGTCCACGCCCTGGGACGAAGTCGCCGAGACCAGCGCCACGGGGATGTGCACCAGACCGAAACTGATTGCGCCTTTCCAGATTGCCCGAGCCATGGTGCCGTTCTCCGCGTGATGTTCGGGTGACCCGTCGGCATGCGTGAAAGTTTCCGTTGTCAGCCGACGGGCAACTGGTCAAACGGTGTTACACCTTGTTTAGCGATGACGGGTTAACAAATCCGAACCCTCGGCGTAGCGTGGACTCGAAGGCTCTATTCCAAGTGCATCGAGAGAGGCCGTCCATGAACCGTTTTCTGCTTGGCATCGCATCGCTCGCCCTCAGTGGCGGGCTGGTTCACGCCGATGCCCTGTTGCTGGCGCAAAGTCCGACCGGCAACAGCAGCAACCCCTACAACAGCCCGATTCACCGGGCCAATCCCAACAGCATGCAGGGCACGCAGCCCGCCAATCCGGTGATCCGCGGGCCGAGTACGGTGCCCGCGCCTCGCCAGCCCACCGTCGAGAACGGCGGCATCGGCAATGGCCAGCCCCTGCGTTCGGTGCCGAGC